>NZ_JBIVXW010000108.1:0-20307 GCF_044769405.1 Streptomyces sp. NPDC090442 | reverse complement strand
GTAGTGGTCACTGCGACCAAGCACTCACGATCGTGCACGGTCAACGCGACCGGCCACTTCTTCTGCGAAGCCATCACAACATCCTTGTCTGGCAGGGGAGAAGGGCCTGCCAGGAACCAACCTCCCAACAAAACACACCAGAACTAAGCAGCGACACCCTACTAGGGCGCTTCTGACGGATCTCCGCGGCGTCGCGGCGCCTGGCACGCACGCTCGCGGACACGCCATGGCGGTTGTGCACCTACCCTCGCTCCTCCCCGGCTCGCGGACAGAGCACGGGTGCGGTGACAGGGCATGAGCACGGTGCACGCCTGACCGGTCGGCGCGTCCCAGCAACCCGACAGCCCAACGGTTGCGACGGTCCAACCCGTCTGGTGTTCCGGGGCTCATGGCGTGATCGTCAGGACCTCGTCCACCGGTCGGCGCGGTGTGCTCGGGCCGTCGGGTCCGTAGCCCAGGCGCAGGATCATCTGGACGTGGCCGGCGCCGGAGCGTGGGTCGCGCAGCAGCCAGCGCAGGTCGGACCATTCCAGGGGCTGGGTGGCGAAGGAGCTGGCGAGCCCTTGACGGGTGGCGAGGAGCAGGACGCGTTGGAGTGCCTGGCCCACGCGCAGCCAGTCGGCCGGGGTGTCGTGGGTGGTGCTGAGCAAGGCCAGTTGCGGGCTCTTCTCGAAGTCGGCGTAGGGGCGTTCGGGGATCGGGCGGCGGCCGGCGAAGTCCCGCATCGGGGCCGCGCCGCCACGTTTGGCGGGACCGAAGGCGTACTCCGGGATCCCGTCCGCCGACGTTGCGGCGGAGGCGTCGCGGGTCCAACTGCGTTGTTCGACCTCGCGACCGTCGTCCATGCGGTCGTAACCCTCCGCGTTGAGGACGAGGTCGAGCACGGCCTCGCGGTGCGGGGTGGTCAGGAACGCCAGTCGCGCCCCTTCGCCGGCCGCGGCGCCGGACAGGGTCGCGCGGAGGCCGGCCGGGACGCGTCGTTCGGAGAAGGGGGCGCGGCTGGTGTGACGGGTGCGGAGCGCGTGGTGGAGCTCGGACAGGCCCACGTCCAGGGGCTCGTGCGGTTCGTCTAAGCGTAACGAGGCCAGGAGCGTGGGGGTGTGCGGGGCCGGCAGCAGCGTGGTGACGGTGCGGAGGCCGGCGTGTGCCGCGGCGGCGCGGAGGTTCAACAGGGCGGCGCCGCAGCCGAGGTGGAGCGCGCGGGTGGTGGGATCGGCCAGTGGCATCGCGCGGTCCAGGTCGGCGAAGAGCAGCACGGTGCGCGACGAGCGGGAGTATTCGAGGCGCCATGGTTGGGCGTTGTGCATCGAGGGCGCCATGGTGGCGTCGGTCACCAGCGACTTGATGGCGGTGTCGTCGAGGGTGGATTGGGTGAGCACTGGGTGCCTCCCGGGTGGTTCGGTCCGCGCCGGAGAAGCAGGGCTCGGCACGGCGGTGGTATCGGCAGGGTCCCCTCCAGGGTTGCGGGGCCTGGCCGTTGGCGTCAGGGGTCATAGGGCCCTGGCCGGGGGCTGGTCGGCCCGCGGACCGGTGGGCCGGGCGCGGGGCCGGGGCTCGACGGTTTTCGACGGACCGGCGGACGTCGTTGCGGGACTTTGAGGGGTTTCGGTGGATTCGGCGGCCGATCTGAAGCCCAAGCCTCACAGAACGCTCCCGCCGCCCTGACGTGGTGTTTTACAGTAGCTGCCGCCAGTTCCGACAAAACAGGACCTGTGAGGTACGCGCGAACATGCCGACCGAAACCTTTGAGTTTCAGGTAGAGGCCCGTCAACTGCTGCAGTTGATGATCCACTCGGTCTACTCGAACAAAGACGTCTTCTTGCGGGAGCTCGTCTCCAACGCCTCCGACGCACTGGACAAGCTGCGCCTGGAGAAGTTGAAGGACGATGCGCTCGACGCCGACGTGTCCGATCTGCACGTCGAGATCGACATCGACAAGGACGCCCGCACACTGACCGTGCGGGACAACGGTGTCGGGATGTCGTACGACGAGGTCGGCCAACTCATCGGCACGATCGCCAACTCAGGCACCGCGAAGTTCCTCCAGGAACTGCGGGAGGCCAAGGACGCGGCCGGGGAGGAGGGGCTCATCGGCCAGTTCGGCGTCGGGTTCTACTCCGGCTTCATGGTGGCGGACGAGGTCACCCTGGTGACCCGTCGGGCCGGCGAGGGCCAGGGCACCCGTTGGTCGTCGCGCGGCGAGGGCACCTACACGCTGGAGGCGGTCGACGGGGCGCCGCAGGGCACCTCGGTCACGCTCCACCTCAAGCCGGCCGACCCGGAGAACCAACTCCACGACTACACCTCCCCGTGGAAGATCAAGGAGATCATCAAGCGCTACTCGGACTTCATCACCTGGCCCATCCGGATGGCGGCCGAGGCTCCGGCCGCGACCGGCGAGGGCGACCAGGACGCCGAGGGCGGCGAGGGAGACAAGGCGCCCGAGCCCGAGACGCTCAACTCCACCAAGGCGCTGTGGGCGCGTTCGCGCGACGAGGTGTCCGAGGACGAGTACCACGAGCTGTACAAGCACATCGGCCATGACTGGCGCGAGCCGCTGGAGACGATCCGACTCCAGGCGGAGGGCACCTTCGAGTACCAGGCCCTGTTGTTCCTGCCGGCGCACGCTCCCCACGACCTCTTCACGCGGGAGTACAAGCGCGGGGTGCAGCTCTACGTCAAGCGCGTGTTCATCATGGACGACTGCGAGGCGCTGCTGCCGCCGTACCTCCGCTTCGTCAAGGGCGTCGTCGACGCGGCGGACCTCTCGCTCAACGTCTCCCGGGAGATCCTCCAGCAGGACCGTCAGATCGAGCGGATGCGGCGCCGGCTGACGAAGAAGGTGCTGTCCACCGTCAAGGAGATGATGGGCAAGGACCAGGAGCGGTACGCCACGTTCTGGCGGGAGTTCGGGGCGGTCCTCAAGGAGGGGCTGGTCACCGAGCCGGAGAACCAGGAGGCCATCCTCGCCGTCGCGTCGTTCGCGAGCACGCACGACGACACCGAGCCGACCACGCTCAAGCAGTACGTGGAGCGGATGAAGGACGGTCAGGACGTCATCTACTACCTGACCGGCGAGTCCCGGCAGGCCATCGAGAACTCCCCGCACATGGAGGCGTTCCGGGACCGGGGCATCGAGGTGCTGCTGCTCACCGACCCGGTGGACGAGGTGTGGGTCGACGCCATCGGCGAGTTCGAGGGCAAGTCGCTGCGGTCCGTCGCCAAGGGGCAGCTCGATCTCGGTAGCGAGGACGAGAAGACCTCCGGCGAGGAGCGGGAGAAGCAGGCCGACGAGTACGCCGGGCTGCTCGGCTGGATGAAGGAGCAGTTGGACGAGGACATCAAGGACGTGCGCCTGTCCTCCCGCCTCACCGTCTCCCCGGCCTGCGTCGTCTCCGACGCGAACGACCCGACGGCGGCGCTGGAGAACATGTACCGCGCGATGGGCCAGGAAGTGCCGCGCTCCAAGCGGATCCTGGAGCTCAACCCGGATCACGCGCTGGTGAAGGGCCTCAACGAGGCGTACAAGGAGCGCGAGGACCGCACGGAGCTGACCGAGACCGCCGAGTTGCTGCACGGCCTGGCGCTGCTCGCCGAGGGCGGCCAGCCGAAGGAGCCGGCGCGGTTCGTGAAGTTGATGGCGGAGCGTCTGGAGCGGGCACTGTAGCTCGTAGGCCGGCTTCGCCAGGAGCCGGCGGCCCGTCTCAGGGGCGGCCTCGGGGTCGCCCCTGAGGTGCTGAGCGGGCCGCCGGCTCGACGTCTCACGCGGGGCGCGCGCGGCGCACCGCCCGCCCCAGGAGCAGTGGAATGGTCCGGTGGTGCAGCGGGGCGGCCAGGGCCCACATCGCCCGTCCGGCACGGCCGTTGAACCGCAGATGGGTGGCCCACATCAGCCTGGCGCCTTCCACGGACACGACGTTGCGGGCGGACAGCAACGGCGAGCGCGCTCGCAAGGTCACTACGCCTGGTCCGAACTCCGCAACCGCCCACCCCAGCACGTGCGTTGGCGCGTGTCGCGGTCCCAGGCAGGCCCAGGCCGGCCCGCCAACCGGCCAGCAGGAACCACCGGAAAGCGACCGGTGCTCCCTCGCGAAGGCGGCCCGTGCCCCGTCCTCCGCTGTCCGTGATGGCAGCCCGACGGCCGACACCGCGAACGCCGACGCGTGGTGCGCGTCCGCTGACTCCCCTGGTTCCAAGGTTTCCGACGCGACGCGGTGGACGGCGGGGTCTCGCGGTGCGGACACGGGCAGGAGTCTCCGCAGCGCTCGCCAGCAACGCAGCCCAGCCGCTCGGTCATTCTGTGGGGCGTACGCGTGGACGTCCTGCCCACACCGGGGGCGCCTCGCCGCCCGCCGACGATGAAAGATCGCGAGAGAAAACGAAATCTTTCGGAACCTTTCCGACCTCTTGCGACGTTACGGTGGACGACCTGATCGATTGATGTGCGATATGACGGCCGTGCCGTCATGGGGGAAGTGAGCAGCCGATGGCCATGGTGGGCCTGTTCTGGATCGCCGAGGGCGATGTGTACGTGGGCGCGAAGCCGTTCGGCGCGACTCGCGGCGTACGCCTGACGCCCGAGGGCGTGGTGGCCCTCGGCGAAGGCCAGTCCGGCCTGTACCTGTGGGAGGACGTGCACGCGCTGACGGTGGCGGACGTCCCCGTGAAGTCCATGCTGCGGCGAGTCGGTGCGGTCACGAACATCGCGCTGCACATGGCAATGAACGTGGCCGCCATGGACGCGGCCCCGGGCCGGGCGAACGAGGCGCCTCCGACGCTGGCGGTGGGCGTGGAAACACCCGACGGTGACCACGAGTTGACGGCCTACGTGGCCGCGGCCAACGGCTACACCCAGACAGAGGTGGACCTCTCCCGGGCCCTTCTGTCCCGTCTCACGGAGGGCGCCGCGACGATGGCCACGACGCTGGCAGCGATGTCGGAGTGGGGCCGTGCCTGGGAGGACGGATCGCCGCGGAGCACGGAGCGGGAGAGGTTGTTGCGTGAGTGGGTGGGCTAACGCCCTCTTCTTGGGGCGTGTCCGACGGGGCATGCCTGATGGGGCGTGTCCGACGGGACCGCCCGCGGCGCCGGGGCCACTGCCTCCGCTGGAAGCGCCACCAGGTCGGCCCAGGTCCCACGACCGGAGCCGAGTTGGTGCGACATCGCGATGCCCCGCACAGGGAACCTCTCCACCACTCCTGCTGAGCCGTGGTGCAACCCGAGCCGTGATCACGGGATTCCCCAACCCTTCCCACCTTGCTCGGCAGTTGGCGCGGGTTGGGGTCGTCGCCGTGGCCGGCCGGCGCTGCGTCGTCCGGGTCTCCCCGCATCGTCGGTCGGCCGCCGGTGGTGGTGAGCTGATCGGCTACCGCTACCGCTTGCTGATGGAGACGTCGCCCTGGAGGGACAGGTCGTCGCCGAAGCGGCCGAGAGTCAGGTCGGTCGGGGTCACGTCGAGGTGGATCGGGTCCACGTCGATGGGGATGGCGGGGAGGCTGCCCAAGGTGAACTCGATGCCCTTCAGTGCGTCGCCGACGAGCCGTCCGAGGGTGGAGGAGAGGGCGTTGGCCACCCAGGAGGCGATGACGCTGACGATGTCGCCGTGCGGATAGATCTTGAGGTCGAAGGAACTCACGCTGTCCGTCTTGGCCTTGAGCGTGGTCCCGTCCATCGTCAGAGTGAGCGTGACGGTGGGGTCGGGCTCCAGTCCCAGGTCGAAGAACGCGTCCGTGGACCCGCCCCAGAACCAGTTGATGCCGGCGCTGCCGCTTCCGGCGACGGCGGCGTGGACCTGCACGGTCGGGATCTCGGTGTCGAGGATCTCGCACTGCACGTGGTGAATGGCGATCGTGGCCTTGTAGTAGCCGGTGCCGACCCCGAAGTCCTTGGAGTCGCCGGCGGGGAAGGTCTGACCTTCGAGGTATGCGGTGGCGGCCTCGGCGATCCTTCGGACGGTGTCCCTACCGAGTAGGGCGAAGAACGGGCTGGTCGGCCAGGCGTCCGGGAACGGTGGCTGCGGAAGACCGTGCTCGACCAGGTTCATGGCGGCCACGGCCCGCTGCGGCTGGATGACGGGGACCGGTACCGAGAGGTCCAGCAACGGGATGTGCGGCTTGGGCAGTTGGATGCCCGAGAGGACCTGGCGGGCTTGGTCCAGGACGGCGGGCAGCACGACATTGTCCAGGATCACCTTCTGAACGTGGCCGGTGTCGCTGGCCGTGGCCTTGATGGGGTCCAGGGTGAGCAGGCCGGAGGCGGACGTGCTGACCTGGACGTCCACGGTCACGGTGGCGTCCGCTGCCACCGGGTCCCCGCCGCCGGTGTCGACGGTGATGTGGACCTGGTGCAGGATGACTTGGAAGGTGCTCCCGTCCAGCGAGGTGCGCAAGGCGGCCGCGTACTCCGCCACCTCGGCCTGGGTGAACCGACCGGCGCCGCCCTCGGTGAAGCGCGCGCGTAACTCCTCCTCGGAGTACGTGGCCGGGGTGAGGTCGAAGACGGGCGCGGTCTTGACGTCCCAGGTCACCGTGACGGGGGTGCCGCCCGCGTCGTACGGCTGGGAGCCGGTGAAATACCGGGGGTACAGCTGGGAGTACACCTCCTCAGCCACCCTGTTCACGATGCCGACGTCTGCTCCGACGGCAAGGTCGTAACTCATGCTGTGGCTCCCTCTGTGGTGGGTGATGGGAATGCGCACGGGGGTTGGGAGGTGAGGGTGAGGGTGGGGACGGGATGCTCCACCCGGGGACGGGGACGGGGACGGGGACGGGGACGGGAATGGCGATGCGGACAGCGATGGAGTTGGGGGTTGGAGGTCTCGCCCGGGGACTGGGATGGGGTTCTTGCCCGAGGCCAGACAGCATCATCCGACGGACCCCACCTCCGGTGACGCTTCGTCGCCGGCGGCGGCCTCACATCATCGATCCGGTGCCACCGATCCGGCAAGACGGTCTCATACACGCACAGGCGAACGCCCCCGGATGCGGCACCGGGGCCGGTAACACCCCTGGTTTTCCCACGAGTTAGCCAGATCCATCCGTCGAATGCCTGTCCCAGACAGGGTGCGGGCCGAGGCCGACGCACCTGGTCACGGCGCGTAACCGACGGTATGCGATCCGCCCTTCACCACAACCCGCCCGCGCGGAAGGCGGCTTGTTCGGAATCGCCGGGGCGTTGCTTTGCGACAGCGCAGGCGAAGCCGTAGTCCGGCCGCCCCGCGGTGCCCTTGGATGGCGGGGTGAACGACTCACCTTTCGATCTCGCGGTCGGAGTCGGCGCCGACGCCATCAACTCCGGTCTCCAGACGGCCTATCAACAACACCGTGACGCGTTCCGGGGCAGTGCGGAGAAGACCATCGAGGGGACGGACTACACCTTCGGTTGGGACTTCCTCGTCGCCCCCTCCCTCACCCTTGCCCCGCCGGACAAGGACCTCTGGGAGAAGATGGTCAAGGCTGATGGCGTCAGCGCCCTCCCGGAATCCGGTGTGCTCCAGTTCGTCGCCGAACGGCTGCAGGTGGACTGCAAGGTGGGGGGCTCGCCACTTCCCCCGGTCTCCGGCAAGGTCTCGGTGGCCCTCCAACTCAAGCTCGACGGCGGCGGCATCACGGTCGTCCCTCTGGGCGCCTGGCTGGAGAACTGGCCGGCCAACCCGACCACCATCATCATCAAGAACCTCGTCGTCCCCACCCTCCTCGACCAAGGCGCGACCCTGCTCAAAGGGCTGAAGATCCCGGCTCAGAGCCTCTTCGGCCAGACAGTCACCCTGAACCTCGTGCGCGTGGACGTTCTCCCCACCCATCTGGTGCTCGCGTCGACCGTCAAGGTGGGGAAGCCGACGGCGCTGCGCGCCGATCCCGTGGACTGGCCCACGGACAAGCAGGTGTTCACCCTGGTCAGCAAGGGCCTGCTGACCACGCTTCTGACGGCCACGGTCAAGCAGTACGAGAACCACCAACTGGCCAAGGACGACCGGACCATCCGGTTCGTCGCCTCGGCCCGGTGGGACGCGACCTTCCGGCGGGCCAAGGACCTGACGGTCGGCACCGACCCGACCACCGCCTCGGCCGGAGTCGACATCGACTGGCACGCCGAACTCGACCTCGTTCCCATCTCCCCGGACGGCAGCGGCGGTTGTGCCCTGTCCAAGGCGGGGCACGAGTCCTGATCCGAAGCGCGCCCACGTCACCGGGCTCGTTGCCTCACGCCACCCGGTCACCCACTCGGCCACCCGTCCGGTCGCTCGCTCGGCCATTCCCCCGGCCGTTCAGTCGGGTGGTCGATCGATCAGCCAGTCGGTCGCTCAGTCGATCGCCTCGCCCAGTCACTTGGCCAACCGTTCAGGGAGAAGCACCTGCATGTCCGCCCCCATCGAGTTCGACGTCACCTACGACCCGCCTTCACCCGTGGTCACGGTCCAGGCAACCGGCCTCACGGACACCGCCCTCACCGTGAAGGTGACGGACCTCGAACTGAACAGTGTCACCTTCCATCCGCAGACGGCGCTCTCCGACATACTGGCGGGCCTGGTCAACGGCCTGGCCCTGGCGGCCCCGGGCATCGTCAAGGACAAGATCAAGGGCCTGACCCCGGACATCCCGCTCGACCAGCCGATCGGCTGTGACATCCCGATCGGGGAGGCGACGGTCCATGTCCGCCTGAAATCACCGGAGTTGGGCACCCACGACGACATGCTCATGATCAGCGGGACCGCAGACGTCTCCTGACCCGCCCTCGCCATCCATCGGCCCGACTCACGACAGGAGACGACCGTGAGCTCCCCGCACCCCGACGCCCAGGCCCTGTATCTCGCCGACACCCCCGGCTATCCGCTCGCCCGCACCGTGCGGATGCCGGACACCGTCGACTACCCCACCGGCTCCCTCAGCGTCCGTTTCGGCGCGCTCCAAGTCCACGCCGAGGGACGGCCGGAAGCCGTCGACGGGCAGCAGGGCACATACCGCATCCCGGCGCTCGTCCTCACCGGCCGGTACGCGCTCGACGCCCGTCCCGACGCGATCCGCGACCTCGACACCGCCGGCAACCTGCGCCCGCTCTCCGAGGAGGCCAGGCAGCCCACCCTCCCGGCCGCCAGTCGCGCGCCCGCCCCGCACGACCCGCCGGACCCGGACACCCTTGAGAAGTGGCGCGACCGCGCCGACCGGCACCGCGACAAACTGATGCAGAGCGAGAACGGGCAGCAGTTGCTCGTCCAGTACGGGCAGCACAACGAGAGCTACTACGCCGCGTTCGACGATCCGGACGACACCTACGGGCTCAGGCAGGTGTGGAGCGAGGGCGGCGTCACCCGGCGGGCGTCGGAGCACACCTACACCGCCACGGACCCGGGGACGTCGCTCAACGCCCCGCCCACGATCAATGACTGGCGTGACCCGGACACCGACGTCACGTACAACAAGCACGCGTTCAGGCAGCAGAACAACGTCGCCACCACCCTCACCTTCATGGCGGAGGACGCGACGGATCCCGACCAGAGGCAGAAGTACACCGATGCCGCCAAGGCAGCGCAGAGCTTCGCCAAGACAGTCCAGAGCGACGCGGGCCAAACGGAGGTGGCCGGGCCCCCGATGTCCCAACAGGACGTCTACGCGGCCATCGACCGGCACTCCGGCGAGCTGCCGACCACCTCGGACGAGGAACTCGCCCGCTACACCGCGTTGGCGCAGGGCACGTACGCCCTGGCGGCGGAGGACGAACCCGAGGACTGGCTGCCGCTCTCGGACGAACAGCGCGCCGGCATCCGGGAGTTCGGCAAGGGCGTCTACCGCCGCAAGGCAGATCGGCAGCCACCGGCGACCGACACGCTGCACATCGGCGACTGCTCCGCACGCCTCGCCGAGGTACGCATCACCGTGGACCCTGTCCGCCCGAACGCCACCGTGACGCTGCCCGAGCTCACCCTGCACATCGACGACGAGAGCTGGCAGGGCCCGGTCGGTGAGGTGGCGCGGGAGCGGCTCCGGACGATGGGGTTCGTCCAGGAGTTGCTCCGCGACGCGCTGGCGGAGACCGTGCGGCACGCGGCCCTCACCGGCATCGCGGGCTATGCGCCGCCCCGAGACGGGCGGTCCTGACCGGTGCTCACCCTCGATGCGAGCGCTCCCGTCGAGAGCGCCAGCCCGGACATCTGGGACGGACTGCTGGCCGACGACCTACCGCACTTCGAGACCATCCTCGACGAGGCGCTCGCCCCGCAGCAGGGCTACCTCAGCGCCACCGAGCACGCCCTCTACCGGCAGGGGAAACGGCTCCGGCCGGTCGTACTGCTGCTCGCCGCCCGCACGGTTTCCGGCTCCGCGCCGCTCCCCCGCAAGGTGCTGCAAGGAGCCGTGTCCCTGGAGATGCTGCATGTGGCGACGTTGATCCACGACGACGTCATCGACGACTCGGCGCTTCGGCGCGGGCTGCCGTCGGTCAACGCCGCGCGGGGCAGGGAGGCAGCCGTGCTCGTCGGCGACCTCCAGTTCGTCCAGGCCATCCGTGGTTTCGTGCGGACCATCGACCGGGACCGGGACATGGCGCTGATCGAGCTGGTCCTGGACACCGCGTTCCAGATCGGCTGCGGCGAACTGGACGAGTTGCAGACCGACTTGAGCCAGGAACCGGCGCGCCTGGTGCAGCACTACTGGCGGACCGCCGACCGCAAGACCGCCGTCCTCTTCGGCCTGGCCGCCGAGGCCGGTGTCACGCTCACCGGCGGGCGCACCGGTGATGCCCGCCGCGCCGGCTTCGTCGGGCGCCGGCTCGGGCGGGCCCTCCAAGTCATGGACGACCTCTTCGACCTGGCCCAGGACGCGTCCGGCTCCGGCAAGCCGCAGGGCATGGACCTGCTGCGCCGCCGTGCCTCGCTCCCCTTGGTGTACGCGATGGAGGAGTTGGGGCCACGGCACCGGGTGAGCCGCGTGATGCGCGGGGAGCCCCTGGACGCCGCGGGCCTGGAGCGCTGCGTCGCCGAGGTGCGGGGCACCACCGGCTTCGCCCGCGCCTACGCCGACGCACGCACCCAGGCACTGGAGGCGATCGAGCTGCTGCGTCCCTTCCCGGCGAACCGCTACCGCCACGCCCTGGAGGACCTGGCGCTGCACATCGTCGACCGGAGGCCCTGACCGGGCTGCGGCCCGCCCCCTACGGGCCCGCCACCGTCACTCCGTACCGCCCCGAGGAGGAACACCGCCATGACCGGAGCCGTGGTCAACTTCGTCTACGCCACCATGGAGAAGCGGATCAACAACCCGGACAGCCCGTACTGGCTGCCGAAGGTCCTGGAGAAGATCCAGACACCGGACGGGCACACGCTGTCGCCCTTGAAGGTGGCCGAGTGGACGCTCGGGGCGCTCCCGGAGGGGGAGATCGCCGGCACCATCGCCGATGCCTGGTGGCTGTTCGTGCGCAGGGCCTTCAAGAAGGCGAAGGACGCCGGTGTGCCCGATCTGCCGCCCAACCTCAACGCGTTCATCAGCCAACCGGACCGTGCGGCCCAGTACCCCGCGCTGACGCTGACCGGCCTCACCATCGCCGGCCTGCCGAACGCGTCCGTAGGCGACCTGACGGGCCTCACCCCCACCGAGAACGGCTATCACGGCACCATCCGGGTCACGGCGGCCGCCTACGACTCGCACGGCTATCAGCCGCAGATCACGATCGACGGGGAGTACCAGCTCGTCCAGCACGTCGTCGTGATCGACGCCCCTCGGGCGGCCGATCTCAAGCCGCCGACGAGCGTCGCGCTCAAGGGCCTGGACGCGTACGGGGTGGAGTGGCCGTCCCAGGCGATCGAGGGGCGTGGGAAGTTCCTGTTCGCCGTCAAGAACCTGGCGTTCGATGTGCAGGTCGGCATCGAGGCGGCGGGTGCCGGGGCCGGGCGCACGGCGAAGGCGACCGTGGAGCACGTCACCGTCGCCACCCAGCCGGAGTTCACGCTCGATCCGGATCATCTGACGATCGAGGGTGACACGGTCACCGAGGACACCAAGAAGGTCTGGATGACCTCGGCGGTCATGGCCTTCAACAGCCCCGACGCGGCCGCGGCGCTCACCGACAGGCTCGGTGACGCCCTGAACGCGGAGGACTTCCGCACCCAGTTCTCCGGCGCGGTGAGCGACCAGCTCGCCAAGGCGCTCGACGGCGCCCTCGGCACCGGCCCGCTCCCGGCCGACGGCGGCAAACCCCCGTCGGGCGAAGGCCCGTTGGAGGTCTACCTCTTCGACCGGGTGCGGGCCTCGGTCAACGACACGGGCTCCGGCTTCTACCCGCCGACCGTGGTCCGCTCGTCCACCGATCCGGAGCTCGACCCGCTGTCGATCGACTCCATCGACCTCGGAGAGCAGCAACTACTCGGCCAACCCGTCCACTTCACCCTCAACAAGGTCAAGATCAGCGGCATCGCCGACGTGCTCATCCCGACGGAGGACGCCTCGTTGGTGGCCGAGGGCGTCGAGGCGACCCTCCGGCTCGGCCGGATCTCCGGGACACCGATCGTCATCGCCGCCGACGTCGTGGTGACCTTCGTGAAGAGCGGGGACAAGATCGACGGCACCATGAACACCACCGTGCAACAACCTTCCGTGGCCCTCGGGTTGTCCTTCGACGGCCCCGACGCGGACCACCTCACCATCGGCCTGCGCTCGCTCGCCGTCGACGTCGATCCGAACCACCTCGACATCAAGGTGCACGTGGACGGCCTTCCCGACGACGCACTCCACAAGATCCTCAACACCTCGCAGGTCAAGGACGCCTTCGTCAAGGGCGTCCAGGACGGCGCCGACCAGCGCCGGGACGACATCGCCAAGGCCCTTACGGACAACGCCCGCAAGGTGATCGCCGAGAAGCTGACGGGCTGACCGTCGCGCGGGAGCGGACCCGGACGCCAGGCGTCCCGTGCGACCGCTCCCGCATATTCCGCTGCCGTACGACCGCCCGTCCCCGCCCGCCCGGAAGGCCCCCGTATGCGGTTCACCGATCTCCAAGCACTCCTCGACCGGCACACCACCGGCGACACCCTCACCCTCGCGGGCTCCGACCTCGGCCACGGCCCGGCCGCCGCGCTGGTCACCACCTGGCTCGACGACAAGACCCTCACGATCGGCGCGCTCCAGCGCACGGACCACCCGGACACCGACACCATCGTCGTCGACGGCGAACTCCACGCGCTGGGCATCACCGGCGCCCGGCTCACCGGCATCGAATTCGGCCTCGACCCGGTCGACCAGGATCCCACCCTCTTCATCCCCCTGACGACACCGGCGGGTTGGACGTTCGCCACCTCGTTCCCCGACACCGAGGGCAGCGACCTGGCCGGCCTCACCTTCGGCGACCGCCGGCCCGAGCTCCTGCTCACCTCGGCGCCCCGCCCCGCCCGCGACGGTCGCCCCGTCCTCGACCGGGGCCTCACGTTCCACGCCCCCGAGGTCCAGGACCCGGCGCCCCTCGGCCCCTTGGTCGCGCTGGTCCGCCGCCCGCCCGCGCCCCTCTCGCTCACCGGTCGCGTCCAGCGCCGCTCCGTCGGCGCGGCGGTCGTGACGGACCTCGCGCTGCGCTCCATACCGGAGTCGCCGCAGGGGTTCGGGGGCGACTTCTTCCTGTGGGCCGGCTCCCGGGGCGACGCCCCACCGCTGACCTACGGCCTCCGTCTGGCCGCCGACCTCGCGTTGGCGCGGGGCGTCGGCGCGACCGTCAGCGCCCCGGTCCCCGCGTCCGGCAACGAGATCGTGCTCACCGTGGACGCGCTGCCCGGCGACGTCGGCACGGACGCCCTCGCGGAGTGGTACGGAACCGGCGCGGCCGTACACCAACTGACCACGGCCGGCTTCACTCTCGGGGACGCCGTCCGGCTCACCGAACTCAGCGCCACCATCGACGTGGCGAAGGTCGGCACGGGTCCGGACAAGGGACTGGCCAAGGCCCTGACCGCGATCAGCGTCACGGCCGCCGCGAAGCCCGCGGTCTCCTGGCCGATCGTCGGCGACGACCTCGCCGTGACGGGCGTCGGCGCCCATCTCACCGTCACCACACCGCTCCAGAAGAGCCGCTCCGCCACCGTCACCGGATACGGGGACTTCACCGTGGCCGGCGCGGTCGCCCTGCACGCCTCCGCGGCCATTCCACCCGGCCGCTTCGAACTCACCCTGGACGAGCGGACTCCGGCCCAACTCAAGGACGTCCTCCGGCACTTCGTCTCGGGCACCGACCTCTCCGGCGTACCCGACCTGACGCTGCGGAAGTTCCACGGCACGGCCGCCCCGACGCAGGGCGAGTACGGACTGTCGGCCACCGTCACCACGGAGTGGCACCTCGACATCGGAGCGTCCCGCCTCCAACTCACCGAGACCTCACTGGAGTTGGATCGCAAGAAGGAGGAAGGGGAGAAAGGAGAGAAGAAGGGGCGCCGGAGTGTCTGGAAGACCTGGCGCAACCCTCCGCCCGAGGCGGTGGAGTCCCAGGCCCTCACCGCCGCCCTCACCACCGGCACCCTCGCCGCGAAGGCAACGCTCGGCCCGGCCGCCGGCGGCAACGACGGCATCCTCTTCGACGCCGCCTGGCACCTCCCTGGAACCTTCGAAATCGGCGGCACCTTCCCCAAGATCGACCTCACCGCCCTCATCGACGCGCTCGCCTGCCACGCCGACGTGCCGCTGCCAGGCGGCCTGCCCGCGGTCGAGTTGAGCGATTCGACGGTGAAGCTGCGCCTCGGCGGGGCCGAGGTGGGCGAGGTCGCCAACGGCCAGGGCTATGAGCTCGCGGTCGCCAGCACGGTCGCGTTCGCCGGGGCCCACGCCCTGACCCTGGTCGGGAAGGCGGCCAGGGGGGGCTCCGGCACCCTGTTCGCCGCCGCGTTCTGGCAGCAGGACTGGGCCTGGTCACCGAACCAGATCCCGGGCTGGTCCGAGGCCCTCGGCATTCTCGGCGACATCACCTTCACCAAGTCCGGTCTGGCCGTCTGCTCCGCCGACGGCGTGGCCCTGGACGCCGCCTCTCCCCCGGACACCCTCCCCGCCACCCTGGACAAGGGCCTCACCTTCTTCACCGAGATCGGCTTCACCGGGCCGTTGGAGCCGCTGAGGGCCCTGTTCGACGGCGTCGCCACCGGCGTCCACCTCCAGGCGGTCCTGACCTCGCCGGTGAAGGACTCGGTGTTCAAGGCATCCATAGCCGAACAGAAGCTACGCCCCGGCTTCGGCGGCCTGGAGGTGGAGATCAAACCGGCCCTCCCCAGCATCACGTTGTCGACCTCCTGGAACTTCACCGTCCCGGCGATGGGTTCGGCGCCGGAGTCCCTGCTCCAGTTCGTGGCCGGCGGAACGGTCTCCAGGCAAGGCTTCTCACTCCATCTCACGCTCAAGCCCGCCGCCCCCGCCCTGGGCACGATCGCCGGCCAACTCGCCCCGGGGCAGTACGCCTTCGCGCTGGAGAAGCCGGGTCGTACGGCGCTCCCGGCCGTCCCGCTGACCGCCCCCGACGGACGGATCGTGCACGACGCGACCCGCCACCTGACCCCCGAGGCCGCCGCCCCACAGCCCGGACCCGCATGGAAGAACGCCTTCGGCATCGAGGGTTTCGACGTCGAGGCGTTCTGGGCCCAGATCGGCGGTGGGACGAGTGGGCTCACCCTGGGCATGGGGGGCTCCATCCGGGTCGGCGAGGTCCACCTTGAGCTGGACATCGTCGGCGGACTGGAACCGGAGCCCTTCGTCACGGTGTTCCGCTTCGCCCTCACCACCCCCGACCAGGGCAAGGGCGTCTCCGTCCGGGACATTTTGGCCATCGTCGTCACTCCCCCGCCCGCACTCGACTTCCTCAAGACGATCGTGCTGCACGAGCTGATGTTCTGCGCCGTGACGGCCCCCGGCGGGTGGGACAGCCCGCTGGGCGAGCACTGGGAGCAGGGCTACTACGGCAAGGGCAACATCGACTTCTTCGGCAACAACTGGCGCTTCGAGGTCGGCGTGGGCAACGACGGCATCTATGCGAGCAGCGTCGTCGCCCAACCCCTCACCCTCGGCGGGGTGTTCACCTTCTCGAACCACGACGGTTCCAAGGGTCCTCAATACCTCCTCGACACCCGAGGCATCAAGGAAGGCCACCTGCCGGAGAAGATCTTCTCCCTCTCCGGCAAGATCGACCTCCTGGGGATCACCTCCGTCGCCGTCGAGGCCCAACTCGGCGACAAGGGCTTCGCGTTCACCCTCGAAGCGCACCTCCTGGACATCCTGACGACCGAGCTGAGCTGCACCCTGAACACCGACAGCGGCCTGCACGCCAGCGCGAACGTCGGCCTGGACTTCAGGGTCGACATCCCCAGGGGTGTCCTGCTCGGCGGCATCCCCATCCCCGGCGGCACCCTGGTCGACATCCGGGCACACGGCGGCTTCGACCTGAAGATCGACGGCAACGGTGCACAACTGCACCTGGCGGCCGGCTGCGACGCCCACCTCGCCGGCGTCCACCTGGTCGACTTCGACCTCAACATCACCATCGGCATCCGTTCCTGGGGCGACATCGTCGGCTACCTCCAGGACCACCCGGAGGAACTGTTCGCGGCCCTGGGCTCCGGCATCTGGGACGCGATGAAGGACTGCGCAACGACCAGGGCGGCGGAACTCACCTGAGGTGACGCCCAGTTCACCCGCGCCCGTTCGCCGCCGTCCGCCATACGTTGCTCATCGTCGAAGCCCAGGCAGTGAAGGTCCACGCCGACCCGCGGATCGTCATCCCGATGTCCGCGCCGAGTTGGACGCTATTCGGCCAGCGGAAGCGGCGGCAGTGGCAGCGGCAACCCCGGCAGGCCGTCGATGCTGGACGCGATGTGCTCCTTCTTGTGGAAGTAGACGTCGAATGACTCATCGGACTCGCGCGCGAAGCGTGACGCGTGCAGCGGGCGGTCCTCGTCGTAGGTCATGAACGGGACCGCGTATCCGCAGGTGTCGCGGATCCTCTCAGCGGTCACGACGATGACGGCGCGCAGGCCGTGCAGGGTCGGGTCGATGTCCGGGAAGTAGCCCATCAGCTCCTTCCACCGCGCATCGTCACGGAAGACCGGCTCTCCGCGGCCGTGCACACGCACGATGTTGGGCGGGCCGTCGAAGGCGCACCACATCAGGGTGATGCGGCCGTTCTCGCGCAGGTGGGCGATCGTCTCGGCGTTGCTACCGGCGAAATCGAGGTAGGCCACGGTGAGTTCGTCGAGCACGGCGAACGAGCCGTTCAACCCTTTGGGAGAAAGGTTGACCGTGCCCCTGCCGTCCAGCGGGGCCGTCGCGGTGAAAAAGATGTGCTGCGCCTCGATGAAGGCGCGCAGTCTGCCCTCTATTCGGTCGTAACTCTTTCCCATATTTCGATTATGGCAGGCCGTTGGGCCCTCTCAAGAGGCAGTTCGGCTCGCGGGGACCGTTCCGTTGCCGGCCGCGGAGGTGCCGTGGTCGGAATCCTTGCGCAGTCCTTACGCAACCCTCGCTGCAAGGCGTGGTGTTGTGGGTAAGGGCAGAGTGCGGGCGGGCGGGGGCGTTCCCGTTGGTTGCCGGGTTGCCGCGTGCCTGCCGAGACAGCGCCGGGGCGCCCGTGTCGACAGACCTCTGTCTTCTGTCACCCGCCTCGACCGCCGGCCTCACCTCACCATGGCGGAACATCGGCCGGGGCAACGCCCCTTGACAGAGAGACAGCGCATGACGGTCTACGAGCACCTGCCGCACCCACACATCGCTTCGCGGGACGCCCAGGGCCCGGTGAAGGTCACCGACCAGCTCCCGGTGGGCAATGCGGTCACCCGGTTCAACACGAGGATCGCGATCCTGATCACCCGGGCCGTCGGCAGCATGTGGTGTGCCTACGCGTTTGCGTTGTTCGACCTGATCAGCCTCCCGGACGCGATCAGGGGCGGGGCGTCGGCCATCGTGTCCTGGGTGGCGCAGACGTTCCTGCAGTTGGTGCTGTTGTCCGTCATCATGGTCGGCCAGAACGTGCAGGCCGCCGCGGCGGACAAGCGTGCCGCGGCGACCTTCCACGATGCGAGCGCGACCCTCCATGAGGTGGCGCACATGCAGGCCCATCTCGCCGCGCAGGACGCCCTGTTGAGCAGGATCGCCGAGCGGGTCGGCGTGGAACCCCTGCCGGTCGACGGAACGTCTTCGGGCGGCGCGGCAGGCGAGGTGAACGGGGTGCCGGGGCAGGCCGCAGGTGACTGAACCGGGTGTGTCCTCACGTCTTCGGCTTCGGGTACGTCGTCGGTTTCGGCTAGGGGACCGTCAAGGCTTGGTCAACAAGTTGCGTTGATGTGCAAGTATCAGGCAGGCTTGTGGACGTTTGAAGAAGGCACCTCGTTCGGTGAGGCGTCTGCACGGACACAGGCCACTGACCCCACGACGTCGAGAGACGCCCAGGTTCAGGACAGGTCTCCCCGACCTAAGGGGTGACCCCAAGTGGCTTCCCCCGTACGGGGATTACGCCGTGCAGTGCCAAAGCTCTGACGAGTAGGGGTGAACCGGCCGTGCGGGCCGGTCCGCTCGCTGCCGAGTCGTACGGCGCGCTCGCGCGCCCCGGCCGGAAGGAGGCGAGAAACATGGACGGCAGTAGTTGCAGTAGTTGCGATGGTTGCGGCGGTCCGGGGCACAGTAGGTCGTTTTCCCGTATGACTTTCTCTGCCTCCGGTATGCGGTAACCACTCCTCCTCCCGACGCGTTCGCGAACACTCTTCGCCAGACACCCGTGCGGCTTTCGCCGTCCCGGGTGGTCGGGCTGCGCGCTCGCGGGGCGGGCAGCTTCCGCGCGCCCGCCACCTCTCTCCCAGACCAGGCACGTGGCGGGGTCTCGCCATGGCCTTCGCCACCACTACCCCGATCCGAGGGAAGCAGTCATGAACCTCCTGAACCTCCACCACCGACCGGTCCGCCACACCCTGCTGGCCCGGACTTCCAACCTGCGCCGACGCCACACGACCGTTGCGCGCCCGCTGTCGTCCCCGCACGAGTCCGTGGATCTACCCAAGGCGCCGGTCCACCGCATCCGCGGCCTCGTCGTCGACTGCGAGACCCGGCGGGTTGCGGTCGGCGGGCAGCAACTGAAGCTCACCTGCATGGAGTTCGAGCTGCTGGCCCATCTGGTGGCCAACCGGCGCCGGGTCTACAGCCGTGAGCAGTTGATGGCGCTGGTGTGGCAGCAGACCGCCGTGGGGGACATGCGCACGGTCGACGTTCACATCGCCCGCCTGCGCCGGAAACTGGGCCCCGGACATCGGGCGCTGATCCGCACCGTGCGGCAGGTCGGCTACGCCTTCGAGCCGTCGGCCACGGCCGGGCCCCGCCCCTGACCGTCGGTCACGAGCAAGACCCCTGATGAAGGAAGCCCGACGACCGGCTCGTTGGGCTTCGCCGTCCCGTAACGCTGAGCATGCAAGGGATACCCACCGTCATGCGATTCCTGCCCCGTACCCTCCTCAAGCAGACCAAGCGCCGCGGCACCGAGGCGACGGCCGTCCGGCCCCGCGAGCTGGTCACCCTCCACGTCCACTGCGACCAGGGCGCCGAAACCCAGGTGCGCGCGCTGTGCGTGCTGGCCCTGAGCCGGCCCGGTGCGCGCGTCGAGGCCGTGCGCGTCGACCCGTCCGACGCGTTCACCACCCACCTGCAGATGTTGGTCACCCTGGACGGCGCGGAGACGGGCCTGCTGGACCGGCTCGTCGACATGCTCTCCGGTATGCCGCCCGTGCGCGACCTGCACTGGCACCGGGACCGGCACGACGGTCCGCGCGCCCTCACCTCCGCCATGGGAAGGGGGTTGTCCGATGCATGCGCTCACTGAGTCCGACATCGTCGCTCTTCCGGCGCGCACGACGGCCACGGAGCTCACGGTCGCCGAAATCACGGCCGTGACGGCGCTGTTGAAGGCGGTGGCCGGTCCCATCCGGCTGCGGTTGCTGCAGGCGCTGGCCGATGACCAGGAGCTTGCCGTCGGGGAGCTCACGGAATGCGTCGGCGCTCCCTACGCGGCCGTCTCCCAGCACCTCGGTCGCCTGCGGGCCGCGGGCCTGGTCGGGGTCCGTCGCAGCGGCCACCGCGTGCTCTACCGCACCACCAACCCGCACCTCCCGTCGCTGCTCGCCGCCGCCCGGCACCTGGCGGCCCGTCCGGCACCGGCGCGGCCGGGCGGCGCGGTTGAGCAGGGGGCGGAACGACGGCACACGTAGGTGCATACGGCAGTGAGGCGGTCGGGGGCGCGGGGGGGGGGGCCCGCCCGGGGGGCCCCCCCCCGCCCCGGGGGGGGGGGGGGGGGGGGGGGGGTGTTTTGGGGGGTGTTTTT
>NZ_JBIVXW010000107.1:0-20864 GCF_044769405.1 Streptomyces sp. NPDC090442 | reverse complement strand
GCTCCTTCGACCGCCGCCCCAACATGCCTACAACTCTGGACCCAGCACGCATGATCCCGGGCCAGAACAGCACAACATCTTCAGAACATTCCTAGGGGTGTTCGCCGGGCCAGCGCCCGAAACAGGTGGCCCGGCGCTTTCCCAACTGGGGTGAACGGCAACAGAGCATCAACTAGGAGGCTCCATGGGTGTCATGACCCTCGTGGTGAACCGGGTGGGTCCGCGGTGACGGAACCGACGCGCTACTCAACGAGGCCGCTTGAGCTACCCATCGACGGGTGGCTGTACGAGGCGCTTCCGGTGCCCGGGTGCCGTGTTTGCGCGGCCCTGAGCAACGAGCGGGACAGCGCGCTGGAAGCGCGGGACGAGAAGAAGCTGTTCGAGGTCAGCCGGGAAATCCGTAGTCACCCGCACGGGCGGAGGAATCCGTGAACACACCCCGCCCGACTCCTCGGCGAGTGATCAACGCAACTGCTTTCTCCGGTGGTTGATGAAGCACCGGCCGCGCTCCCCTGAGCGCGGCCCAAGAAGGCCCCTACCCGTAGGAAGAGTCCATGCCCTTACTGCCACGCGCCCTTGCGCCACTGCGAAAAGCCTCGGCGGGGCCCCGCCGGTGGATCCGGCGGGGCGTCCCACATAGCGCCTCAGCCAATCCGCCCCAGCACCACAGGCGCGGCCTCGAACGGCGTGTCCGACGGGCCGATCCGGACCGCGTCGTCCAGTGCCGCGAGGGCGTAGTCGAACTTTTCCGGGGTGTCGGTGTGGAGGGTGAGGAGGGGCTGGCCGGCGGTGACCTGGTCGCCGGGCTTGGCGTGGAGTTCGATGCCGGCGCCGGCCTGCACCGGGTCTTCCTTGCGGGCGCGGCCGGCGCCCAGACGCCAGGCGGCGAGGCCGACGGCGTAGGCGTCGAGGGTCGTCAGGACGCCGGTGGCGGGGGCGGGGACGACGTGGGTTTCGCGGGCCGTCGGGAGCGTGGCGTCGGGGTCGCCGCCCTGGGCGGTGATCATGCGGCGCCAGTGGTCCATGGCGGAGCCGTCGGCGAGGGCCTTGGCCGGGTCGGCGTCCTTCAGGCCGGCCGCGTCGAGCATCTCGCGGGCCAGGGCGAGGGTCAGGTCGATGACGTCCTGCGGGCCGCCGCCGGCCAACACCTCGACGGATTCGCGGACTTCGAGGGCGTTGCCGGCGGTCAGGCCGAGGGGGGTGGACATGTCGGTGAGGAGGGCGACCGTCCTGACACCGTGGTCGGTGCCCAATCCGACCATGGTGGAGGCGAGTTCGCGGGCGTCGTCGAGGTGCTTCATGAAGGCGCCGGAGCCGACCTTGACGTCCAGGACGAGGGAGCCGGTGCCCTCGGCGATCTTCTTGGACATGATCGAGGAGGCGATGAGGGGGATGGACTCCACGGTGCCGGTGACGTCGCGGAGGGCGTAGAGCTTCTTGTCGGCCGGGGCGAGGCCGTCGCCGGCGGCGCAGATGACCGAGCCGACGGTGCTCAGGACGTCGAGCATCTCGGCGTTGGAGAGCTGGGCGCGCCAGCCGGGGATGGATTCGAGCTTGTCGAGGGTGCCGCCGGTGTGGCCGAGGCCGCGGCCGGAGAGCTGCGGGACGGCGGCGCCGCAGGCGGCGACCAGCGGGGCGAGCGGGAGGGTGATCTTGTCGCCGACGCCGCCGGTGGAGTGTTTGTCGGCGGTGGGGCGGGTGAGGGAGGAGAAGTCCATCCGCTCGCCGGAGGCGATCATGGCGGCGGTCCAACGGGCGATCTCCGCGCGGTTCATGCCGTTGAGGAAGATGGCCATCGCCAGGGACGACATCTGTTCGTGGGCGACCTCGCCGCGGGTGTAGGCGTCGATGACCCAGTCGATCTGTTCCGGGGTCAGCTCGCCGCGGTCGCGCTTGGTACGGATGACGGAGATGACGTCCATGGGCGGGTTCCTTTCGAACGGGCAGGCCGAGAACGGGTGGGTCCCGTTCTCACCGCCTCCCGTTCTACACGCATAGATGCGGCGACGGCCAGAACGGGCGGCGGGCGGCGCCGCCCGTCGTCAGCGGGCCAGGTGGCCGGGGCCGAAGGCGTCCGGGAGCAGGTCGGAGAGCGGGCGGACGCCGGCGGCGGTGTCGACCAGGAGTTCCGGACCGCCGTGTTCGTGGAGGAGCTGTCGGCAGCGGCCGCACGGGACGAGCAGTCGGCCCGCACCGTCGACGCAGGTGAAGGCGGTCAGTCGGCCGCCGCCGCCGGCGAACAGGGCGGAGACCAGGCCGCATTCGGCGCACAGGGCGAGGCCGTAGGAGGCGTTCTCGACGTTGCAGCCGGTGATCGTGCGGCCGTCGTCCACCAGGGCGGCGGCGCCGACCGGATAGCCGGAATAGGGGGCGTAGGCCCGGGACATCGCGTCCCGGGCCCGCTCCCGCAGTGCGGTCCAGTCGACCGGCACGTCGTGCGTCATGCGTGGGGTACTTCCTCGTGATGGTGCGGGATCAGTGGCCCTGGCCGCGGCGGTAGGGCTTCCCGATCGCCTTCGGGGACCGCAGGCGTTGCGAGAAGAGCGCCAGGACCAGCAGCGTAGCGAGGTAGGGGCTGGCCTCGACCAGTTCCAGCGGGACGCTGTCGGAGAGGGCGTACCAGATCAGCAGGATGGCGGCGGCCGCGCCGGCGACGGCGGCCTGGGCCCGCTTGGCGGCGCGCAGCCGCACCAGCGCCAGGCCGGCGAGCAGCGCGGCCAGGCCCAGCAGCAGGGCGTGCACGGTCGGGCCGCCGCTGCGGAGCTGCATGGCGTCCATGAAGCCGAACAGGCCGGCGCCCAGGGCGACTCCGCCGGGCCGCCAGTTGCCGAAGATCATGGTGGCCAGGCCGATGTAGCCGCGGCCGCCGGTCTGGCCGTCCTGGTAGAAGTGCACGCTGATCGCCAGGAAGGCGCCGCCGAGGCCGGCCAGCGCACCGGAGACCACCACCGCCGCGTACTTGTACGCGGCGACGTTGACGCCCAGGCTCTCGGCGGAGAGCGGGGCCTCGCCGCAGGACCGCAGCCGCAGGCCGAACGCCGTGCGCCAGAGGAGGAAGAAGGTGCCGACGAAGAGGGCGACGGTGAGGAGGGTGAGCCAGGAGACGTTGGTCACCACCGCGCCGAGGACGCCGGCGAGGTCGGAGACCAGGAACCAGTGGTGGCCCTCGATGCCGTTGAGCCAGTCCGCCAGGCCGGGGACGGTGAAGGTGGGCATGTCGGCCATCGGCGGGGACTGCTTGTCGTTGCCGCCGGCGTGCATCGCGGCGCTGCCCTCCTGGCCGAACCACAGGGTGGCCAGGTACTGGGTGGCGCCCAGCGCGAGGATGTTGAGGGCGACGCCGGAGACGATGTGGTCGACGCCGAAGGTGACGGTGGCGACGGCGTGCACCAGGCCGCCGAGCGCGCCGCCGACGATGCCGGCCGCGGCCGCGACCCAGGGGCCGTGCTGCCAGCCCGCCCAGCCGGCCGCGAACGAGCCGAGCATCATCATGCCTTCGAGCCCGATGTTGATCACGCCGGACCGCTCGGCCCACAGGCCGCCCAGACCGGCCAGCCCGATCGGCACCGCGGCGCTCAGCGCGGCCCCGAACTGGCCGGCGGAGGTGAGGTCGCCGGCGCCGCTGACGGCCCGCAGGGCGGAGATCGCGACCAGCGCGCCGGCGACGATCAGCAGGATCCAGGGGTAGGTCAGCTTCCGCTTCCCGCCGCCGGTGCCGGCGGCCGCGGACCGCGCCG
Source organism: Streptomyces sp. NPDC090442 (assembly GCF_044769405.1). Classification (NCBI taxonomy): domain Bacteria; kingdom Bacillati; phylum Actinomycetota; class Actinomycetes; order Kitasatosporales; family Streptomycetaceae; genus Streptomyces; species Streptomyces sp. NPDC090442. The sequence continues at coordinate 17,127 of NZ_JBIVXW010000107.1, read as the reverse complement.
CGGACTTGAGTTCGGTACTCACGCCGTCACCTCCGGCTTGTCACGGGCGTCGGTGCCGGTGCGGGCCAGTACGGCCAACTCCTCGCCGACCTTGCGCTGTTGGAGGCGGAGTCCGTAGCGGCGCACGACCTCGTAGGCGATGACGACGCAGAGCACGATCACGCCCTGGATGACGCCGACGATCTCCTGGGCGTAGCCCTCGAATTCGAGCCGGGAGCCGGTGCGGTCGAGGAACGCCCACAGCAGGGCGCCGAACGCCATGCCGACCGGGTGGTTGCGGCCGAGCAGCGCGATGGCGATGCCGGTGAAGCCGATGCCGGCCGGGAAGTCGGTGCCGTACTGAAACGATTCGCCGAGCAGGGTGGGCATGCCGACCAGGCCGGCGGCGGCGCCGGACAGCAGCATGGAGATGACCACCATCCGCTTGACGCTGACGCCGCTGGCCTCGGCGGCGGGTTCGGAGGCACCCACCGCCCGCAGGTCGAAGCCGAAGCGGGTGCGGTTGATCAGGAACCAGTACAGGGCGCCGGCGACCACCGCGACCACCACGAAGCCCTCGACCGGCTTGGGGTGGGTGGGGAAGGAGAAGAAGTGGCTGGACTCCGGCAGGAACTTGGTGTGCAGGAGGTTGCCGTCCTTGATGGCGAGCCGGCCGTCCTGGAGGAAGTAGCCGATCACCGAGGCCGCGATGGAGTTCAGCATGATCGTGGTGATCACCTCGCTGACCCCGCGGGTGGTCTTGAGCAGGCCCGCGATGCCGGACCAGACCGCGCCCACCAGCATCGCGACGACGATGAGCAGGATGATCTGGAGGGCGCCGGGCAGGGCGACGGCCCCGCCGACCGCGGCCGCGGCGAAGGCGGCCAGCCGGTACTGCCCGTCGACGCCGATGTTGAAGAGGTTCATCCGGAAGCCGATGGCCACCGCGAGCGCCGAAAGGTAGTACGGCACCGCCTTGTTGATGATCCAGACCTGGCTGTCGCTGTAGTGGCCGTAGTCGGCCATGATCCCGTAGGCCCGGAACGGGCTCTCGCCGGAGGCCAGGAAGACCAGCGAGCTGATCACCATCGCGGCGACGATGGCGAGCACCGGCGCGGCGATGGCCAGCAGGACCTTGTCCCGGGTGGCGCTGCGCGCCAGGGCGTCAACGGCGGCCTTCTGCCCGCCCGTTGGCGCGGGGGTGGTCGTGCTCACTTCTGCGCACCCCCTTGTGCGGCGTCGTCCGACGCGCTGAGGTGGCCGCTGGCGGCACCGGTCATGGCGGAGCCCAACTCCTCCGGGGTGATCACGGCGGGGTCCGCGTCCGCGACCAACCGGCCCCGGTACATCACCCGCAGGGTGTCGGACAGGCCGATCAGCTCGTCCAGGTCGGCAGAGATCAGCAGGACCGCCAGGCCCTCCCGGCGCGCGGCGCGGATCTGCTCCCAGATCTGCGCCTGCGCGCCGACGTCGACCCCGCGGGTGGGGTGGGCGGCGATCAGGAGCTTGGGGTGGTGGCTCATCTCCCGGCCGACGATCAGCTTCTGCTGGTTGCCGCCGGAGAGCGAGGCCGCGGTGACCTCGATGCCGGGGGTGCGCACGTCGTACTCGGCGACGATCCGCTCGGTGTCCGCGCGGGCGCCGGCCAGGTCCAGCAGCTTGCCCTTGCTGTTGGGGCGCTCGGTGACGTGGCCGAGGATGCGGTTCTCCCACAGCGGGGCGTCCAGCAGCAGGCCGTGCCGGTGGCGGTCCTCGGGGATGTAGCCGATGCCGCCCTCGCGGCGGGCGCGGGTGGTGGCGCGGGAGAGGTCGGCGCCGTCCAGGGTGATCGTGCCGCGGTCGGGCGTGCGGGTGCCCATGACGGCCTCGACCAACTCGGCCTGCCCGTTGCCCTCGACGCCGGCGACGCCCAGCACCTCGCCCTTGCGGATGGTCAACGAGATGCCGTCCAGCACCGTGCGGACCGCGCCGCCTTCGTCGGTGGCCGACAGGTGCACGTCCTGCACCCGCAGCATCTCGACGTCGGTGACGGTGGATTCGCGGGTCTCCGGCGACGGCAGTTCGCTGCCGACCATCAACTCGGCGAGCTGCTTGGGGGTGGTGGCGGCCGGCTCGACGGACGCCACCGTGGTGCCGCGCCTGATGACCGTGATGTCGTCGGCGACCGAGAGCACCTCGCCCAGCTTGTGGGAGATGAAGATGACGGTCAGGCCCTCGGACTTGAGCTCGCGGAGGTTGTCGAAGAGCGCCTCGACCTCCTGCGGGACCAGGACCGCGGTCGGCTCGTCGAGGATCAGCGTGCGGGCGCCGCGGTAGAGCACCTTGAGGATCTCCACCCGCTGCCGGTCGGCGACGCCGAGGTCCTCGACGAGCACGTCGGGGCGGATGTTCAGCCCGTAGGCGTCGGAGATCTCCCGTATCCGGGCGCGGGCGCCGGCGCCGATGCCGTGCAGCTTCTCCGCGCCGAGGACGGTGTTCTCCAGCACGGTGAGGTTGTCGGCGAGCATGAAGTGCTGGTGCACCATGCCGATGCCGCGGGCGATGGCGTCGCCCGGGGTGTGCAGGGTGACCTGTTCGCCGTCGAGCGCGATGGTGCCCTCGTCCGGCTTCTGCATGCCGTAGAGGATCTTCATCAGGGTCGACTTGCCGGCGCCGTTCTCGCCGCACAGGGCGTGGACGGTGCCGCGGCGGACGGCGAGATGGATGTCGTGGTTGGCCACGACGCCGGGGAACCTCTTGGTGATCCCGCGGAGTTCTACGGCAGGGGCGTCCTGATCGGGCGGGCCGCTGCTGGTGGGCGCTGCGTTGATGACGCACTCCCCTCAAGGGCGAAGGAGCGGAAGAAAGCGAAGAAGCGGACGGCGGTGGGGCGTTGGGGCGCCGGTGACGGCGCCGTGCCCGAAACCGCGGGAGCTACGGCGTCTCCTTGACCTTCACCTGACCCTCGATGATCTTCTTCCGGGCCGCGTCGATCTGCGGCTGGACGTCCTTGATGAAGCCGCCCGAGGTGGCCAGCGAGACACCGCCGTGCTTGGTGTCGTAGGTGTGCACGCCGGTGAGCGGCTTGTGCCGCTGGACGCTCTGGATCAGGTCGAAGACGGCCACGTCCACGTTCTTCACCACGGAGGTCAGGATGTGGTTCTTGTAGCGGGCCAGGCCCGGCTGCCGGTACTGGTCGGAGTCGACGCCGATCGCCCAGGCGCCCTTGACCTTGCTGATCGCCTCGATGGAGCCGGCGCCGGACTGGCCGGCGGCCGAGTAGATCACGTCGATGCCGCTGTCGAGCATGCCCTGGGCCTTGGCCTTGGCGGCGGCCGGGTCGTTGAACCCCTTGTCGTTGTTGGGGTAGAGGTACTGCGAGAGGATCTTGGCCTTGGGGTCGGTGTCGCGCACGCCCTGCTCGAAGCCGGCCTGGAACTTCTGGATCAGCGCGTTGTTCACCCCGCCGATGAAGCCGACCTTGTGGGTCTTGCTCTTCAACGCGGCCGCGACGCCGGCCAGATACGAGCCCTCGTGCTCGGCGAAGACCATCGCGTCGACGTTCTTGCCGGTCGGCACGGCGTCCACCACGCCGAAGGTGATGTCGGGGAAGTCCCTGGCGACGTTCTGCACGGACTGGCTGTAGGCGAAGCCGACGCCGATCACCGGGTTGTAGCCGGCCTCGGCGAAGGAGGTGAGCCGCTGCTCGCGGTCGGCCTCGGTCTCGCCGTTCTTGGCGGTGAGCATCTTGACGTTGACGCCCAGCTTCCGGCGGGCGTTCTCGGTGCCGCGGGCGGCCGCCTCGTTGAACGAGTGGTCGTCCCGGCCGCCGATGTCGAAGGCCAGCCCGACGCCGGCGTGCGAGGCGCGGTGGGCCTCCGCGAAGCTCTGCCCGCAGGCGGTGGCCATGAGCGCGAGACACCCGGTGGCGGTGGCCGCGGCGACAATCCTGATGACCCGACGCACGGGGCCTTCCCTTCGCTGTAAGCGCCCCCAGTGGCGCTGGCTTGACGGGAGATTAACGCGCGTAGACCTGGCGCAAAACCCTCCGCTGCGCGGCCGTTATCGATTCGTCTCTCAGCGCGTGCCCCGGAAACGCGGCGGGCGGCCGGCCCGAGGCCGACCGCCCGTGATGGCGGGGAGTGGCGCGATCTATTCGGTCCGCGCCGGGCTGAGCAGTGCCGCGGCGGTGAAGAGTTCCACCCCGACGGTGATCGCGTGCTCGTCCACGTCGAAGTCGCCGCGGTGCAGGTCGAGGCCGCTCAGCTCGCCGGGCGGGCGGACGCCGAGCCGGGCCATCGCGCCGGGGACGTGTTCGAGGTACCAGGAGAAGTCCTCGCCGCCGAGGGACTGCTCGGTGTCCTCGACGGCCGCGGCGCCGCGGCGGACGGCCATCGCGTCGCGCAACAACCGGACGCTGTCCTCCTCGTTGACGACCGGCGGGACGCCGCGGACGTAGTCGATCTGGGACTTGGCGCCGTGCAGGGTGGCGACCTCGTCGATGGCGGCGTGCACCAGGTCGGGCGCCTGCCGCCAGGCGTTCAGGTCCAGGCAGCGGACGGTGCCGGCGAGGGCGGCGCACTGCGGGATGACGTTGCAGGCGTGGCCGGTCTCCAGGCGGCCCCAGGTGATGGCGAGGCCGACCCGGGCGTCGACCCGGCGGGCGATCAGCGCCGGCACGTCGACGGCGACCCGCGCCGCGGCGGTGACCATGTCGGTGGTCAGGTGCGGGCGGGCGGTGTGGCCGCCGGGCCCTTCGAGGGCGACCTCAAGGCGGTCGCAGGCGGAGGTGATCGGGCCGGTGCGCAGCCCGATGCGGCCGGCGTCCACCCGCGGGTCGCAGTGCACCGCGAGGATCTGCCCGACGCCGTCCAGCACCCCGGCCGCGACGGCCTCGGCGGCGCCGCCGGGCAGCACCTCCTCGGCGGGCTGGAACAGCACCCGCACCGGACGCGTCAGCCGGCCCTCGCGGGCCAGTTCGGCGAGGACCAGGGCGGCGCCGAGCACGACGGTGGTGTGCACGTCGTGCCCGCAGGCGTGCGCCCGGCCGGGGATCGTGGAGGCGTAGTCCACGGTCTTGGTGTCGGGGATGGGCAGGGCGTCGATGTCCGCGCGCAGCGCGAGCCGCCCGTCGGGGGCGTCGTGGTCGCTACCGATGTCACAGACGAGGCCGGTGCCGCCGGCGAGTACCCGGGGGGCGAGCCCGGCGCGCTCCAGGCGCTCCTTGAGCGCTGCGGTGGTCCGGTACTCCTGGTTGCCGAGCTCGGGATGCATGTGCAAGTCACGGCGGAACGCGATGAGTTCGGCGCGGAGGGACTCGGGGAGCGTGCCGGGCAGGGCGGGTGTGTGCGGCTCGTCGGCGGCGCGGGACATCAGTTGGTTCACCCGTTGAAGGTTACGGGTCCGAACGGGGCAACTGGCCCTCGATCAACAAAAGTTCAGCCCCTCAGGGGAAGAAATTTTAGGCAGGCGGGTGCATGGACGGATTTTGCGAGGGGTATGAACGAGGGCTTTATCGCTCGCTGTCAGGCTCAGCTATCAGGTTCGACCGGGGTGTTCGGATCCTTGGTTCGGGTTCCGGGTTCGGGTTCGGGTTCGGGGCGTGCGCCCGGGAGGCGTTGGACGTCGCGGGCGGTGCCGGTGACGCCGTCGAGGAAACCCTGGGCGCGCGGGGAGGCGTGGGCGGTGAGCCAGGTCGGGTCGATATCGCAGACCGCGACCCGGACTCCGGTGCCCTGGAGGGCGAGCGGCAGGGTGTGGACGACGGTGGAGGGGAAGCTGAGCACCAGCCGGCCCACCGGGCCGCGGCGGGCGATCAACTCCAGCGGCAGGTCGGGGCGGACCACCTCCAACCCGGTCTCGGTGGCCAACCGGTGGAGTTTGGCGGCCTTCTCGCGGCGGTGGGCGAAGTAGCGGGTGGCGCCGTGCGCGCGGGCGAGCCGGGCGACCGCGGCCAGATAGCGGTCGGCGTCGACGACGCCGGTCTCCACCAGCGAGGTGCCGACGATGTCGGCGGTGCGGGTCAGCCGGGGCGGACCGAAGCGGCTGCGGGTCCAGGCGAAGTCGTTGGCGGTGACGACCATCCCGTCGGGCACCTCGACCGGCATGGAGCTGAACAGGGCGACGGTGCGGCGGCGTCGGGCGTCCCGGGGTCCGGGGGTGAGACGGCGCCGGGCGGCGCCGGCGAACGGTGCGAACAGCAGGTCGCGGGGGCCGCGCCCGGCGCCGTGCCGGTGCCAGCGCACCAGCCGTTCGCCGCGGGCGAGTTGGCCGATGAACTCCATGGTGGCGGTGCCGTCGTCGACCACCACCAGGTCGCGGGCCCTGCTCAGCCCCAACAGCAGTTGCACGTAACGGGAGAACGGGTCGCCGAGGACGACCCGTTGGGCCCGGCGGAGCAGCGGGGTGAGTCCGCCGATGGTGCGCAGCGGGGCGGCGGTGCCGCCGCGGGCCTCCTCCCAGCGGACGGTGTGCCCCTCGTCGCGGGCGAGTTCGGCCATCCTGCGCAACTGGCCGCGGGTCATCGGGTCGTGCGGGGCGAGCACGACGACGGTGAGCCGGACGGCCCCGCCGCCGCGGGCCCAGCCGTGCGCCCATTCCAGCACGTTGAGGAGCTGCACCGGGCTCTCGACGAAGGCGAGGGTGCCGGTGTCCGCGGGGGCGGGGCTCATCTGGTCACCGTCGGATTCGGTCCGGTTGCGCTGCCGGGGGACCCCGAGGAGGCGACGGGCGGGAGTCCCCGTCGCCTCCTCGGGCGGGACCTCGGCGCCGGCGGCGCGGGCCCCTTCGGGTGAGCTCACGTGGCGAACTCCGCTCTCCGCGTCAGACGGTGGCCGGCTCGCGGTCGGTGGCGGAGTCGGTGTCCGCGCCCTGTCCGGCCTCGGCCTCGGCGACCACGCCGGCGACCCGGCGCAGCTTCCTCATCGGGCCGAGCTCGCTCTCGTAGACCTTCTTGACGCCGTCGCCGAGCGACTCCTCGATGGTGCGGATGTCGCGGACCAGGCGGGTCAGGCCCTGCGGCTCGACGGAGGCGGCCTGGTCGGAGCCCCACATCGCGCGGTCAAGGGTGATGTGCCGCTCGACGAAGGCGGCACCGAGGGCGACCGCGGCGAGGGTGGTCTGCAGGCCGGTCTCGTGGCCGCTGTAGCCGATCGGGACGTTGGGGTACTCGGCCTGCAGGGTGTGGATCATCCGGAGGTTGAGCTCCTCGGCCTTGGCCGGGTAGGTGCTGGTGGCGTGGCAGAGCACGATGTTGTCGCTGCCGAGCACCTCGACGGCGTGCCGGATCTGCTTCGGGGTGGACATGCCCGTCGACAGGACGACGGCGCGGCCGGTGGCGCGCAGGGCGCGCAGCAGCTCGTCGTCGGTGAGCGAGGCGGAGGCGACCTTGTAGCAGGGCACGTCGAACTTCTCCAGGAACGCGACGGATTCGACGTCCCAGGGGGAGGCGAACCACGCGATGCCGCGCTTCTTGCAGTACGCGTCGATGGCGCGGTAGCCGTCCTCGTCGAACTCCACGCGGTGGCGGTACTCGATGTAGGTCATCCGGCCCCAGGGGGTGTCGCGCTCGATGTCCCACTGGTCGCGCGGGGTGCAGACCTCCGGGGTCCGCTTCTGGAACTTGACCGCGTCGCAGCCGGCGTCCGCGGCGGCGTCGATCAGCCGGTACGCGTTCTCCAGGTCGCCGTTGTGGTTGATGCCGATCTCGCCGGTGACGTAGACGGGGCGGCCGGGGCCGACCTCGCGGTCGCCGAGGGAGCGGAGGCGGGAGTTGCTGCTCATGGGAGGTTCCTTCGTTCTGTGTTCGGGGGGCGTGCTGGGTGGGGGACGGGGGCGTGCGGGGGCGGGCAGCGGCTAGAGGGAGGGGCCCAGGAGCCAGCCGGCGATCTCGCGGATGGCTCCGCTGCCGCCGGGGGTGGTGGTGACCGCGCGGGCCGCGCCGCGCACCACGTCGTGGGCCGAGGCGACCGCGACCGGCCAGCCCACGAGGTCGAAGCAGGGCAGGTCGTTGACGTCGTTGCCGACGTAGAGCACCCGCTCCGGGGTGACGTGGGACGCCTCGCACCACTGCTTCAGGGCGACGTCCTTGCGGTCGATGCCGTGCAGAACGGGCACCTTGAGCTTGCGGGCGCGGGCGGCGACCACCGGGTTCTGCTCGGTGGAGAGGATCAGCAGCTTCAGCCCGGAGCGGCGCAGCGCGGCGATGCCCAGGCCGTCGCCGCGGTGCACGGCGACGGTCTCCCGGCCGTCGGCGTCGATCAGCACCCGGTCGTCGGTCTGGGTGCCGTCGAAGTCCAGGACGACGGCGTCGATGTCGTCGCCGGTCGGGAGCGCGTCCGGGCGGGCGGCGTCCAGCAGCGGGGCCAGGGCGCGGGCCCGGGCCAGGTCGTGCGGGTCGTCGATCTCCAACACCCGGGCCGGGTCGGTGCGGACGAGCTCGGTGCGGCCGAAGAAGCGGTGGCCGCTGGCGCGGAAGCCGGCCGCGTCCATGGCGTAGGCGGCGCCGGTCTCCAGGAGGTCCTGGGGGCGGTCCTGGCGGCGCGGCCGGAACGACTTGTCGTGGTTGACGCCGCGGCCGCCGTCGGGGGCGCTCTCGCCGGGGTCGGCGGCCTCGGCGTCCCGCCAGACGAAGCCGTGGAACGGGGCGACGGTCAGCGCGCTGTCCGCGCCGCCCTCGACGACCGCGGCGGCCACCGCGTCGATGTCCTCGCCGGTGAGGAACGGGCTGGTGCACTGGACGAGCAGCACCGCCCCGACCTGGCGGCCCTGTTCGGCCTCGTAGCTGTCCATGGCGTGCCGGACCGCGGCCTCGCTGGTGGCGGTGTCGCCGGCGATCTCGCCGGGCCGCCGTATCACGAGCGCCCCGGCGGCCCGGGCCGCGGCGGCGATCCCGGCGTCGTCGGTGGAGACCACCACGTCGGTGACCAGGCGCGCGGACCGGCAGGCGCGGACCGCGCGGGCCACCAGGGGCACGCCCCCGACGGCGGCGAGGTTCTTGGCGGGGACGCCCTTGGAGCCGCCGCGCGCGGGGATGACGGCCACAACGGTGGGGGGCATGGGGCTCTCCTCGGTCGGGTCGGGTGCGGGGGCACTCACAGTTGCCCCCAGCGGCGGATGGCCGGGGCGACGCGTTGGACGCCGTGCCGGTAGGCGCCCCGGGCGGCCTCGCGGACCGCGTCGCGGGCGAACCGCCGTAGCCCGCCGGTCTCTTGGGACTCCTCGGCGCGTCCGACGAGCGGCGCGCCGTGCGGGTCCAGGCCGTAGCGGGCGAGGATGCCGGGCAGATAGCCGGGGGCGGTGCGGGGCGTGTAGTACGGGGCGGGCGGCGGGAGTTGGTCGGCGGCGGCCAGTTCGGCGACCCGGCCGCGGGCGGCGTCGAAGGCGCGCTCGTACGTCCCGTCCGCCGCGACGCCCTGCCGGGCCAGCCACTCCGGGTCGGGCTCCGGGCGGTGTCCGGCGTCGAGTTCGTCCCAGGAGGCCAGGCAGCCGGAGCCGAGGAAGTGGTGGTTGCCGAGCGCCTCGCGGACGCCGAGGTCGGTGAGGACGGCGGTGGGGATGCCGCGGTGCAGCGACTCCAGGGCGGCGGTGGAGCTGACCGTGACCATCAGGTCGGTGCGGTCCAGGACCTCGCCCATGTTCCCGTACACCAGGCGGCAGTTGGCGGGCAGCCCGCCGGGGAGTTTGCCGGCCAGCTTCTGGTACGGCAGTTCCTCGATGTGGGTGGTGTGCTCGCCGGGCTTGCTGCGGAGCTTGATCAGCACCTCGCGCTCGGGGTGGAGCCGGGCGTGCCCAACGGCCCGGCGCAGCAGGTACGTTCGCGCCTCGCGGGTCTCCGGGACGGAGGGCTGGGCGGCGAACACCACGGTGCGCGGCGCGTCCGGCGCCCGGTGCGGCGCGCCGCCGAGGAAGGGCAGCGCGCACTCCACGACGCTGTCGTCCGACGCGCCGACGCCCCGGTAGACCGCGCGGAATCGCTCCGCGTCGTGTCGGGAGTTGGCCAGCACCACGTCCGCGCCGTGCCGCAGCAGCAGCCCGTCGGCCAGCTTCTCGTAGACCACGCCGACGTAGCCGGTGACGACGACGGGGCGGCGCCGGTCGGTGCGCCAGGCGTGCGCGAGGCCGTGCACCATCGCCTGGACGGCGCCGCCGACGCAGGCCAGCACCAGCACGTCGCACCGCGTGCGGTCCGTCTCGCGGACGAAGTCGACGCCCCTGATCTCCCGCAACGAGTCCGCGCGGGCGCCGACCTCGCCGAGTTGGCGGACGGTCGGGGTGGCGCGGCCGCGGAGCAGGTAGCCGTCGAGTCGGGCGTCCGGGTGGAGCCGACGCGCGGTCAGGGCTCCCCACTTCCACCGGGTGTCCGAATCGGCGAGCACCGCGACCCGCGGTGCGGAATGGGTAGGTGATGGCACGTCGAAAACGCTAGAAAGGCGCGACGCTTGGCGGACCAACGCGGGAGCAACAACGGGTTAACAGCCGGTCGCCGAACGCCGAACCCACCCGAATACCGCCCGGTCGACGGCTCGGTTAACCATCCCGCCATGCGTCGTTCACCGCCGGGTACGCGCCGCGTAAAGACGAATGCCGGGCGCCGCCCCTAACGTCTCGGGGGTGGTCAAGCTCTCCGTCGTCGTGCCGTTCTACAACGTGCAGACATACGCGCCCGATACTCTGAAAAGCCTGGCGGCGAACTCTCGCGAGGATTTCGAATTCCTGCTCGTCGAGGACTGTTCACGCGACGAGACGCCGGACATCCTCCGGCGCGCCGAGGCGGAACTGCCGGGCGCCCGGGTGCTGTGGCACGAGAAGAACGGCGGCCTGGCCACCGCGCGCAACACCGGACTGGACGCGGCCCGCGGCGAGTACGTCACCTTCCTCGACGGCGACGACTGGCTGGCCCCCGGCTACCTCCCCGAACTCCTGTCCGTCATCGAGGAGTTGGGTTGCGACTTCGTGCGCACCGACCACGTCCAGTGCACCAACCGGACCCGCACCGTGCACCGGGTCCCGCACGGCCGGCGGGGGGTGGTGCTGGATCCGCGGAGCGTGATCCTGCCCGCCGACCGCTCCACCTCGGTCGACTACGCCTACGCCTGGGCCGGCATCTACCACCGCCGCCTGCTGGACGACGGCCTGTTGCACTTCACCGACGGGCTGCGCACCGCGGAGGACCGGCCGTGGATCTGGCGGCTGCACCGCGAGGCGAAATCCATGGCGGTGACGGGGTTGTTGGGCGTTTTCTACCGGCGCGGGGTGGCGTCCTCGTTGACACAGATCGGTGACGTGCGGCAATTGGACTTCATTCGCGCATTCGACCAGGTGATCGAGGACACCGCCGGTGATCCCGAGGCGCATCTGCTGTTGCCGAAGGCGGTGCGCACCTATTGCGCGATCATTTCCCATCACCTCGGCACGATCGAACGTTTCGAGCCACCGATCGCCCGTAAATTGCGGGCGTTGAGCGCCGCGGCCATGAAACGCATGCCGCAGGACGTACTGAAGGAAGCCCTGGATTCCATGGATGTGCAGCGCGCCTCCCGACTGCGGCGACTGCGCCGCCGGCCCCTTCCTGCGGAGGTCGCCGCCTGATGCCCAGCCGGCCCCGCACCCAGATCTTCCTGGCGTCCACCCTGTACGGCGCGGCGACGCTGGCCGCCGCCCTGGACGCCGACCTGTTCGCCCCGGCCGACCGCCGGCTGCTGCTGATCGCCAACAACGCGACGACGCCGGAGACCAGCCCGGCGCTGGACGCGATGCCGGGCTTCGCGCGGCTGCGCGACCGCTTCGACGGCGTGCTGTCGTGGAACGAGACGATCCGCCCGTTCCACCCCGGCGGCTGGTCCCCGCGCCCCAACGACGTCCCGCTGTGGGAGCGCCATCTGCGGCTGCTGTGGGAACTGGGCGACGACGAGGTCGAGTTGGTCCTGGAGTCCATCCAGGTCAACCCGGCGCAGGCGCTCGCGCAGCTCTTCCCGGGCGCCCCGATCGACGTCTACGCCGACGGCCTGATGAGCTACGGCCCCACCCGCGACAAGCTGGACCCGCTGATCGGCACCCGGATCGGCCGGGTGCTGCACCTGGACCTCGTGCCGGGCCTGGCGCCGCTGCTGCTCACCGAGTTCGGGGTGGCCCCGCAGATCGTGCCGGCCGACGCGGTCACCAAGGTGCTGGCCGAACTCGCCGACGAGAGCGCGGCGTTGGGCGAGCTGGCGGGCGTCCCCGAGGGCGCGGCACTGCTGCTCGGCCAGTACCTCTCAGCGCTGTCCATCCTCACCCCGCAGGAGGAAGAGGAGCTGCACGTCCGGATGGTGCGGGGGGCGGCCGAGCGGGGCCACCGCACCATCGTCTTCAAGCCGCACCCGTCGGCGCCGGCCCGCTGGTCGCGGATGCTGGAGCGGGAGGCCGAGCGGCTCGGGGTCGCGCTGACCGTGCTGGACCGGCCGGTGCTCGCCGAGGCCCTCTACCAACGGGCCCGCCCGGCACTGGTGGTCGGCTGCTTCTCCACCGCGCTGCTGACCGCCGCCACCCTCTTCGACCTGCCGGTCGCCCGGACCGGCACCGGGCTGCTGCTGGATCGCCTGACGCCGTACCAGAACAGCAACCGGATGCCGGTGACGCTGGTGGACGCGCTCGTCCCGGACCTCGCCGACCACGGCGCGGCGCCGCGCACCCTCGCCACCCCGGCGGACGTCGGCCCGCTGGCCACCGCGGTCGGCTACGCGATGCAGCACCAGATCTACCCGCAGCTCCGGCCGGCCGCCGAGCGCTACCTGGCCGCCCACCTCGACGCGTACACCCGCCGCTACTTCAAGCGGCGCCGCCTGACTGCGCTGGCGCTGCCCGGCGCCCTCCCGTCCCAACTGGCGTTCCTGCCGCGCAATGCCGCGCTCCGCCGGGTGGCGCGCCGGGCCCGGTCCGTGCAGCGCCGGTTGAGGCAGCGCCGTCTCAAGAAGTGGGCCGCCACCTGATGACCACCACCTCACCGGCCGCCGGCGCGCCCCGCCTGGCGCCGGACCGCGCCGCGCCGGCCAACCCGAGCGCCGCGCCGGCCGCCGCCAAGGACACCGCGATACGGGGCCGGGGCGGCGCCTCCCGGCTGCGCGCCCTGGACGGGCTGCGGCTGGTCGCCGCCCTGATGGTCGCCGCCTACCACTACGGCGGCCGCGGCGGCGACGTCTCCCGGGCCTGGGGCGACTCCCCCGCCCACCAGTTCCCGGCCCTGTCCGGCGCGTTCGCGTACGGCTGCCTGGGCGTCCAGATCTTCTTCGTGATCAGCGGCTTCGTGATCTGCCTGAGCGGCTGGGGGCGCACCCTGCGCTCCTTCGTCGCCTCCCGCATCAGCCGCCTCTACCCGGCGTACTGGGTGGCGATCCTCCTGGTCACCGCGGTCTTCGCGCTCCCCTGGGTCGCCTTCAAGGCGCTCTCCCCCAGCGAGGTGCTGACCAACCTCACCATGCTCCAGTACCCGCTGGGCGTGCACCGGGTGCTCGGCGTCTGCTGGACCCTCTGGGCCGAGATGCGGTTCTACGCGCTGTTCGCGCTGTGCGTGGTGCTGCCCGGCGCCACCCGCGGCCGGGTGGTCCTCTTCTGCGCCGGCTGGACGCTGGCCGCCGCGCTGGCCCAGTCGTCCCACGAGCCGTTCCTGAACACCGTGTTGATGCCGCAGTACGCCCCGTTCTTCATCGGCGGCGTGGGCCTGTACCTGCTGCACCGCTTCGGTCGCAAGGACCCGGTCGCCTGGACGATCGTGCTGGTCAGTTGGCTGATAGGGCAGCACTACGCGGTCGCCGGGCTCTGGCACGCGCCGTCCGTGCACGCCTTCTCCTACCGCTCGGCGACGGTCATCATCGCCGTCGTCACCGCCGGCTTCGCGCTGGTCGCCGCCGTCGCGCTGGGCGCCTTCCGCTGGGCCGACTGGCGCTGGCTGACCGTGGCCGGCGCGCTGACCTACCCCTTCTACCTCGTCCACGAGCACCTGGGCTGGGTGGTGATAGGCGCCCTGCACCGCGGCGCCGGCCTGCCCTCCTACGCCACCCTGCTCGGGACCGTGGCGCTCATGCTGCTGCTGGCCTGGACGATGCACCGCTGGGTCGAACGCCCCCTGGCCCCCCGCCTCCGCCGCGCCATCGACCCGCGCCGCTGACGGGGGCGACCGCCGGGACGACCGCCGGAGCGGCGTCCTCCCTCAACCCCGCCTCCCCTGCACGAAGTTGGCCTCGATCCCGGCGATGATGATCCGCAGCCCGGCATCGTAGGACGCCTGCACGTCGCCGAACATCTGCCGCCCGGCGTGCGCGGCCAGCGGGTACGTCGCGCCCAGCCGGCGCTCGCGCTCGTCGAGGTCGTAGGCCGGGTCGCGGATCTCCGGGCGCTCGGGGTCCGGGTGCACCGACTGCTCCTCGATGACCAGCCCGACGGTGTAGTTGTACGCGGTCCACCAGGCGCTGACCGCCTCGGACAGGGTGAAGCCGACCGCGGTGAAGTGGCCGAGGAAGAGCTCCATCGGGGCCGCGAAGGTGTCGTCCGTCATCCGCGTGCCGCTGACGAGCTTGCCGCCGTCGCGGTAGGTGAGCAGTTCCTCGCGGAGCGCGCCGCAGGAGCGGAGGAGCATCTCCTGCCAGGACGACCACCGGCCGTCCGGCCCGGGCCCGCCCGACGCCGTCGACCGGAACAGCCGCCGGAAGACCTCCGTCGCCATCTCGTCCAGCAGTTCCTGCTTGTTCTTGAAGTGCCAATAGAGCGCCGGCGCCTGGACGTTGAGCTCCTTGGCGATCCGTCGGAGGGTCAGGCCGTCCAGTCCCCCCTCGTTCAGCAGTCGCAGGGCGGTCGCCACCACCGCATCCCGGTCAATACGCGAAGCCATATTGACAATTTAACACCGTTAAGCGCACCCTCGGAAGCATGGCACTTAACAACGTTAAGGACACCGTCGCCACGACCGCTGCCCAGGACACCCCCGGGGCCACCACCGACCTCGTCGACGTCCTGATCGCCGGCGCGGGCCCGACCGGCCTCGCGCTCGGCATCGACCTCGCCCGCCGGGGCGTGACCACCCTGATCGTCGAGCGGCAGCCCACCCTCTCCCGCGGCGCCCGCGGCACCGGCGTCCAGCCGCGCACCCAGGAGGTCTACGACGACCTGGGGTTGCTCCCCGCCGCGCACGCCGCCGGCGGCGTCTACCCGCCCATGGGCCTGTGGCAGGACGGCCGGATCGTCCGCACCCACCAGATGGTCGAGCGGGTCGCCCCGACCCCGTCCACGCCCTACTCCAACGCCCTGATGCTCCCCCAGTGGCGCAACGCCGAACTGCTCCACGCCCGCCTCCGCGAGCTCGACGGCACCGTCCAACTGGCCACCGAACTGGTCGACTTCGCCCAGGACCCCGACGGCATCACCGCCCACCTGACCGGCCCCGAGACCAGCCCCCGCACCGTCCGCGCCCGCTACCTCGTCGCCTGCGACGGCGGCGCCAGCACCATCCGCAAGCAGCTCGGCATCCGGATGACCGGCCCCGAACTCGCCCCCGGCCACGCCATCCTGGCCGACGTCCGCCTCGACGGCCTGGACCGCGACCACTGGCACCGCTGGACACTGCCGAGCGGCGGCTTCCTCGCCCTGCTCCCGCTGGCCGGCACCGACGGCTTCCAGCTGCTCGCCGCCGCGGCCAGTGCCGAGCCGGACACCTCCACCGAGGCGGTCCGCGCCCTGATCGCCGAGCACACCCACCTCACCGCGGACCAGGTCCGCGACGTGCAGTGGACCTCCGTCTACCGCCCCAAGGCGGGCATGGCCGACCACTTCCGCCAGGGCCGGGTCTTCCTCGCCGGCGACGCCGCGCACATCCACTCCCCGGCCGGCGGCCAGGGCCTCAACACCAGCGTCCAGGACGCCTACAACCTCGGCTGGAAGCTGGGCCAGGTGCTCCGGCACGGCGCCCCGGACGCCCTCCTCGACACCTACGAGACCGAGCGCCGCCCGATCGCCGCCCGCATCCTCGCCACCAGCACCCGGCTGCACCGCTCGGGCAGCCTCCGCCGCGGCCGCGACCTCCACCAACTCGACATCGGCTACCCGGACAGCCCGCTCAGCCGCGAACTCCGCGCCGACCTCCCCGAAGGCGCCCGCACCGCCGGCGACCGCGCCCCGGACGCCCCCTGCACCACGCCCGACGGCACCCCCCGCCGCCTCTTCGACGTCCTGCGCGGCCCCCACTTCACCGTGCTCGCCCTCGACGCCCCGGACCTGGACCCCGCCGCCCTCACCAGGGCCGCCGGCTCAACTCCCCTCCACATCGCCCACGTAGGCGGCCCCACCCCCGACCTCCTCGACCCCGAAGGCCACCTCCGCACCACCTACGGCCCCGCCCCCGCCGTCCACCTCATCCGCCCCGACGGCTACATAGCGGTCTCGACCCCACCGGAAACGGCAACGGAGTCCCTCACCAAGGCCCTCGAAGCCCACTTCACCGCCACCAGCCACACCTCGTCCTGACGCCCCATCTCCCGTCCCTGCCCTACGCATGGGGGCCCGCCCTCCCCTCACCCGAACCGGGCGGGCCCACCTCCCCCCTGCGTCCTCAGGGCGCCCCATCGCTCCTCTCGCCACCGTCCTCCCACACCGACAACCGAGCCCCCCGACTCTCCGAAACCCGATGGACGGTGACCAGATGGGCCTTCAACTCCACGGCCAGCAGATGGATTTCCCCCGGTGTCCACACCCGCCCGGCAAGAACCCCACCGGCTTCCTCGATGAACTCGGCCGCGGAGTCCATCTGCTCCTCCTCCACCCGATCCGCAAGCCGCGAGACATACCCGCCCCCGCCGCCCCCAAGGAGGTAACACGGCTTCCCCTCCGGACTGCTCCACGGCAACAGCCGTGCGCCATTCATGGCGTTGGTCACGTCGTCAACTCCTTGCCAGTTGATGGTCACACTCTCGGGCCGGTGGCCACCTCTCGCGAGGGCCTGCGCAGGGCCCGCTGCTCCGGTCACGGCCGCGCCCTCGTTCGCTACCCCGGTCGAGTGAACTAGTTCAGTATCGGAGTGGCCGAAGCACTTCCGCTACGGATACCGGTGCCCTAGGTCGTGTCTTCAAATGATCTTGGGTGGTGGATCATGGTGGGGTGATACGTCGCCATGAACTGTCGGATGCTGAGTGGGAGTTCGTCCGG
>NZ_JBIVXW010000106.1:0-21169 GCF_044769405.1 Streptomyces sp. NPDC090442 | reverse complement strand
CCCGCCCGCAGTCCGCCCAACTCCCGCAGGGCGTAGTACGCGGTCAGGAACACCAACGGCACCGCAGCACCCCTCTCCCAGGACCAGTCCTCGGGGACGGGGGTGAGGAGGCGGGCGTCGGCGATGCCGAGCGGGCCGAAGCCGCCGAAGAGCATGCCCATCACGCGGTCCCCGGGGGCGAGGCCGGTGACCTCCGGTCCGACCTCGGTCACGACGCCGGCGGCCTCGGAGCCGAACAGGCCCGCGTCGCCGGGGTACATGCCGAGCGCGTTGAGGACGTCACGGAAGTTCAGGCCCGCCGCCCGGACCTCGACGCGGACCTCGTGGCCGGCGAGCGGCCGTTGGGCCTCGGGGTGCGGCAGCAGGGCGAGGCCGTCGAGGCTGCCCTTGGCGCGGCTGCCCAGCCGCCAGGGCGTGCCGGGCGGCGGGACGAGGCCGGGGCCGGAGTCCAGGCGGGCGAGCCGGCCGACGCGGACGGTGCCGTCGCGGACCACGGCCTGCGGTTCGTCGGCGTCGAAGAGGGCAGGCAGCAGCGGGAGTTGCGCGGCGGAGGCGGCGGTGTCGTCGAGGTCGACGAGCAACAGGCGGCCGGGGTTCTCGGACTGGGCGGTGCGGACCAGCCCCCAGAGGGGGGCCGCGGCCAGGTCGAGGGGGGCGCGGGTGCCGTCGGCGACCGCGCCGCGGGTGACGAGCAGGAGCCGGGAGCGCGCGCAGCGGTCGTCGGCGAGCCACTGTTGGAGCAGTTCCAGGACGGTGCGGGTCAGTTCGTGGGCGGCGGCCGGTCCCCGGTCGGTGGCGCCGCGCAGCGATACCGCGACGACGTCCGGCACCGGGCGGTCGTCGTGGGCGGTGAGTTGGGTGAGGGTGGCGACGGCGGTGTGGAGTGCGGCGACGCTGTCGGGGCCGGCGGCGGTGAGCGCGGCGGTCAGGTCGAGGGGGTCGTCGCCGAGGACGGCCCAGGTGGCGAGGGTGGCGGGGGCGTGGACGGTGCGGGGCGTCCAGTCCATGCGGAAGAGGGAGTTGGCGTCGTCGCGGCGGGCGTCGGCGCCGGTGTCGGGGCCGGCGGCGCGCAGGGTCAGCGATTCGACGGAGATGACCGGGTGGCCCTGGGGGTCGACGGCGGTGATCTCCACGGCGTCGGGGCCGCAGTTGGCGATCCGTACGCGCAGCGCGGTCGCGCCGGAGGCGTGCAGGGACACCCCGTTCCAGGCGAACGGGAGGAGGCTGCGGTCGTCGCCGTCGGCGGAGGCGAAGAGGGTGCTGTGCAGGACGGCGTCGAAGAGGGCCGGGTGCAGGCCGAACGCGTCGGCGTCGGTGGTGCCTTCGGGCAGCGCGACCTCGGCGTAGATCTCGGTGTCGCGGCGCCATACGGCGCGCAGGCCGCGGAAGACGGGGCCGTAGTCGAGCCCGTTGGCGCGGTAGCGGTCGTAGAGGCCGTCGATGTCGAGGGGTTGGGCGTCGCGGGGTGGCCAGGTGGTGGTGTCGAGGGCGAGGAGGTGTGCGCCGTCGGTGATCCGGCCGGTGGCGTGCTGGGTCCAGGCGGCGTCCTGGTCGGCACCGGGGCGGGTGAAGAACCGCAGTTCGCGGGAGCCGTCCTGGTCGGCGGCGCCGATCGCGATCTGCATCTGGACGGCGCCGGTGGTGGGCAGGATCAGCGGCGCGGCGAGCATCAGTTCCTCGACGCGGTCGCAGCCGGCCTGGTCGGCGGCGCGCACGGCGAGTTCGAGGAACCCGGTGCCGGGGAAGAAGACCATGCCGCCGACGACGTGGTCGGCGAGCCAGGGGTGGGTGGCCAGCGACAGGGTGCCGGTGAGGAGGAGTTCGTCGGATCCGGCGACGGACATGGCGGCGCCGAGCAGCGGGTGGTCGGCGGCGGTCAGGCCGAGGCCGGTGGCGTCGGCGGGCCGGTAGGTGGCCTTGGGCCAGTAGCGCTCGTACTGGAAGGCGTAGGTGGGCAGTTCGGTGCGGTGGGCGCCGGTGCCGGCGTAGAACGCGGACCAGTCCACCGGCACGCCGACGGTGTGGAGCCGGGCCAGCGCGGTGACCGCGGACGGCTCCTCGGGGCGGTCCCTGCGCAGGACCGGGACGGTGACCGCGTCGGGGGCGGACTGCTGGGCGAGGGCGGCGAGGGTGCCGTCCGGGCCGATTTCCAGGAAGAGGTCGACGCCGGCGTCCGCGAGGGTGCGGATGCCGTCGGCGAAGCGGACGGCCTCGCGGACGTGCCGGACCCAGTAGTCGGGCGTGCCGAGCAGGGTGCCGTCGGCGAGGGTTCCGGTGAGGTGGGAGACGACCGGGATCTGCGGCTCGTGGTAGGTCAGGCCCTCGGCGACGGTGCGGAACTCGGGCAGCATCGCGTCCATCAGCGGCGAGTGGAAGGCGTGGCTGACCCGTAGTCGGGTGGTGCGGCGGCCCCGTTCGGCGAGGTGGGCGGCGACGGCGAGGGTGGCGGTCTCCTCGCCGGAGACGACGAGCGAGGTCGGGCCGTTGACGGCGGCGATCGCGACGCCGTCGGTGAGCAGCGGCGTCACCTCGTCCTCGGCGGCCTCGACGGCGACCATGGCGCCGCCGCGGGGCAGCGCCTGCATCAGTGCGGCGCGGGCGGCGACGAGTGTGCAGGCGTCCTCCAGGGAGAACACCCCGGCGACGTGGGCGGCGGCGAGCTCGCCGATGGAGTGGCCGGCGACGAAGTCGGGCCGCACGCCCCAGGATTCCAGCAGCCGGTAGAGGGCGACCTCGACGGCGAACAGCGCGGGCTGGGTGTGGCCGGTCTCGTTGAGGGGTGCGTCGTCGGTGCCCCAGATCACCTCGCGCAGGGAGCCGCCCAGTTCGGCGTCGAGCAGGTCGAGGGTGGTGTCGAGGGCCTGGGCGAACACCGGGAAGCGGTCGTGCAACTCGGCGCCCATGCCGAGGCGTTGGGCACCCTGGCCGGAGAAGAGCGCGGCGCAGCGGCGGCGTCCGACGGCGTGGCCTTCGTGGGTGTCGGGGGCGGTGCCGTGGGCCAGCCAGGCGGTCAGGGCCTGCCGTCCGGCGGTGCCGTCGGGGTCGGTGACGACGGCGAGCCGGTGTTCCAGGGGTGCGCGGGTGGTGGCGAGGGAGAGCGCGGTGTCCAGGGCGCGGGGTGCGGCGTCGGTGGTGAGGTGGTCGAGCAGGGCGGCGGCCTGGTCGCGCAGCGCGGCGCCGGTGCGGGCGGAGAGCACCCAGGGCAGCGCCCGCGGGGTGCGGGGCGGGGTGTCGTCGGTCGTCGGGGCGGGGGTGTCGGGGGCCTGTTCGAGGATGACGTGGGCGTTGGTGCCGCTGACGCCGAAGGAGGAGACGCCGGTGCGGCGCGGTCGTTCGGCGGCCGGCCAGGGACGGGCGGCGGTGAGGAGTTCGACGGCGCCGGCGGTCCAGTCCACGTGGGTGGAGGGTTGGTCGATGTGCAGGGTCTGCGGGAGGGTGCCGTGCCGCATCGCCATGATCATCTTGATCACGCCGGCGACGCCGGAAGCGGCCTGGGCGTGGCCCATGTTGGACTTGATCGAGCCGAGCAGCACCGGTGCGGTGCGGTCCTGGCCGTAGGTGGCGAGGATGCTCTGGGCCTCGATGGGGTCACCGAGCGGGGTGCCGGTGCCGTGCGCCTCGACGGCGTCGATGTCGCCGGTGGTCAGGCCGGCGTTGGCGAGGGCCTGGCGGATGACACGCTGCTGCGCGGGGCCGTTGGGGGCGGTGAAGCCGTTGGAGGCGCCGTCCTGGTTGACGGCGGAGCCGCGGACCACGGCGAGCACCGGGTGGCCGTTGCGGTGGGCGTCGGAGAGCCGTTCCAGCAGCAGTACGCCGGCGCCCTCGGACCAGCCGGTGCCGTCGGCGGCGTCCGCGAACGCCTTGCAGCGGCCGTCCCGGGCCAGTCCGCCCTGGCGGCTGAACTCGATCAACGAGCCCGGTGTGGACATGACGTTGACGCCGCCGGCCAGCGCCATGCCGCATTCGCCGTTGCGCAGTGCCTGGACGGCCAGGTGCAGGGCGACCAGCGACGAGGAGCAGGCGGTGTCGACGGTGAGGGCGGGGCCTTCGAGGCCGAGGGTGTAGGAGAGCCGGCCGGAGGCGGCGCTGGCTGCGATGCCGGTGCCGACGTCGCCGGTGGCGTCGTCCAGGGAACGGACGAGGAGGTAGGCGTAGTCCTGTCCGTTGGTGCCGATGAACGCGCCGGTGCGGGTGGCGCGCAGCGTGCTGGCGTCGATGCCGGCGCGTTCGACGGCCTCCCAGGCGGTGGTCAGCAGCAGCCGCTGCTGCGGGTCCATGGTGACCGCCTCGCGCGGGGAGATCCCGAAGAAGCCGGGGTCGAAGTCGGCGATGCAGTCGAGGAATCCGCCGCGCTGGCTGACGGAGGTGTCGCGGGCGTCGGTGGCGCTGTTGCGCAGCGCGTCGAGGTCCCAGCCGCGGTCCTCGGGGAAGCCGGAGATCACGTCGGTGCCGGTGGCGACCATCTCCCAGAGCGCTTCCGGGGAGTTGACGGCGCCGGGGAACCGGCAGGCCATGCCGACCACGGCGATGGGTTCCTTGGCCGCGGCGACCAGCAGCCGGTTCTGCCGCCGGAGCCGGTCGGTTTCCTTGACCGCGGCGCGGAGGGCGGCGACTACGGTGTTGTCGGGGTTCTCGGGCGCGTTCATCGTCTGCTCCATCAATCGCGCTACAGGTCGGACTGGCCGTTGAGCGCGGCCCGCACCAGGTCTGCCACTGTCATCGAGTCGACGGATTCGCCGTCGTCGTCCGCCGCGGACCGGCCACCGTGGCCGGCGAGTTGGAGCAGCGGTTCCAGCACGCCGATCTCCCGCAGTTGGGCGAGCGGCACGGAGGCCAGGAGGGCCCGGATCTCCGTCTCGTCGTCGGGTCCGGCCGGCTCGTCGGGGAAGAGCCGGTCGAGGATGTATCCGCCCAGCGCCGCCGGGGTGGGGTGGTCGAACACCAGGGTCGCCGGGAGGTTCAGGCCGGTCGCGGCGCCCAGTTGGTTGCGCAGTTCGACCGCGCCGAGCGAGTCGATGCCGAGGTCACGGAAGGTCCGTTCGGCGGCGACCGCGTCGGTGTCGGGGTAGCCGAGCACCTGGGCCGCGCGGGTGCGCACCAGGTCGACGACGGCGTCCGGGCGGCGGGCGGGCGGGAGTGCGGCGAGCCGGGCGGCCAGGTCGCCGCGGTCCGCGGTCTCCGCCTCCGCCTGGGCGGCGAGGGTCTCGCGGTAGCCGGGGAACTCCCGCAGCAGCGCGCTGGGTCGGGTGCCGGCGAAGGCGCCGGCGAACCGGTCCAGGGCCACCTCGGCGACGACCGCGGTCGGCTCCTTCTCGGTGACCAGGCGCAGCAGGGTCTCGACGGCGAGGTGCGGGTCCATGGCACCGACGCCGGCGCGGCGGGCGGCCTCGTCTGCGCCGCCGGTGTCGGCCATGCCGCCGCCTCCCCAGGCTCCCCAGGAGACGGAGGTGGCGGGCCGGCCCAGCACCCGGCGCTGCTCGGCGAGGGCGTCCAGGACGGCGTTGGCGGCGGCGTAGTTGGCCTGCCCGGGGTTGCCGACGGCGGCGGAGGCGGAGGAGAACAGGACGAACGCGGCCAGGTCGTGGTCCCGGGTCAGCTCGTCCAGCAGGAGGGCCGAGGTGACCTTGGCGCGGAAGACCTCCTGGAACCGTTCGGGAGTGAGCCGGTCCAGGACGCCGTCGTCGAGGACGCCGGCGGCGTGCACCACGCCGGTCAGTGGCTGGTCGGCGGGGACGGCGTCCAGGACGGCGGTGAGGTGGTCGCGGTCGGCGGCGTCGCCGGCGGTGAGGGTGACGGTGGTGCCCAACGCCTCCAGTTCCGCGCGGAGTTCGGCGGCGCCGGGGGCGTCGGGCCCGCGGCGGCTGAGCAGGACGAGGTGTGCGGCGCCGTCCTTGGCGAGGCGGCGGGCGACGTGCGCGCCGAGGGCGCCGGTGCCGCCCGTGAGCAGGACGGTGCCGGACGGGTGCCAGGGCTCGGACGGTTTGCGGGCGGGGGTCGGTAGCAGGCGGCGGCCGAGCACCGCGGTGCCGCGGACCGCGACCTGGTCCTCGCCGTCGAGGCCGGCCAGGACGGCGGCGAGGCCGGCCGCGGACCGCTCGTCGGGCTCCTCGGGCAGGTCCACCAGGCCGCCCCAGCGCTGCGGGTACTCCAGCGCGGCCACCCGGCCCAGGCCCCAGACGGCGGCCTGCAGCGGACGGTGCGGGCGGTCGCTGCGGCCGGCGGAGACGGCGCTGCGGGTGACGCACCACAGCGGCGCGGCGACGCCGGCGTCGCCGAGTGCCTGGAGCAACGCGGCGGTCAGGGCGGTGCCTTCGGGGACGGCGCCGGTGAGGGTGTCGCGCAGGGCCAGCAGGGAGACCACGCCGCCGAGGCGGGTGCCGTCGGCCGTGCGGGCGCGGATCGCGTCGGCCAGCGCGGCCCGGTCGGCGGTGGCGGCCTCGATGTGCACGAGGTGGGTGCCGAGCCCGTCGAGGGTGGTGGTCACCCACGGGTCGTCGGCCAGGCCCTCGGGGATCACCGCCAGCCAGGTGCCGCTGAGCGCCTTGCGGTGCGCGACGGCGGCGCCGGTGAGGCGCTTCCAGACGATCCGGTGGCGCCAGCTTGCGAGTTGGGTCTCGTCGGCCTGTCGGCTGCGCCAGTCCATCAGGGCCGGCAGCACCTTGGACAGGGCGTCGCTCTCCACGTCGAGTACGGATTCCAAGGCGCTGAAGTCCTCCTGTGCGACGGCGTCCCAGAAGGCCGCGTCGGTCTCGGCGGGCGCTCCGGCTGTCGGGGCGGCGGGTGCCGTCCCGGGGATGACCTCCGGCCAGAAGCGGCCGCGTTGGAAGGGGTACGTCGGCAGGTCCAGCCACTGGGCGCCGCGGCCGGCGAAGTACGCGTCCCAGCGCGGCCCGGCGCCGTGGACGTGCAGCCGGGCGAGGGCGGCGGTCAGGGTCTCCGCCTCGCCGCGGGTGCGGCGCAGGGCGGGGACGACGACCGCGTCCGGTGCGCTCTGCCGGGCCATGGCGGACAGCACGGCGTCCGGGCCGAGTTCGAGGAAGAGATGCACGCCGCGATCGCTCAGGGTGCGCACGCCGTCGGCGAAGCGGACGGTGCCGCTGACGTGGCGCACCCAGTAGTCGGCGGAGCACAGGTCCTCGGTGGTGGCCACGTCGCCGGTGAGGTTGGACACCACGGGGATGCGCGGCGGGTGGTACTCCAGGCCCTCGGCGACGGTGCGGAAGTCCGCCAGCATCGGGTCCATCAGGGCGGAGTGGAAGGCGTGGCTGACCCGCAGGCGGGTGGTGCGGCGGCCTCGTTCGGCGAGGGTGGCGGCGAGCGCGGTCACGGCGTCGTCGGTGCCGGAGAGGACCACGGCGGTGGGGCCGTTGACCGCGGCGATCCGGACGCCGTCAGTGAGCAGCGGGGCGACCTCGTCCTCGGTGGTCTCGACGGCGATCATGGCGCCGCCGGCCGGGAGTTGCTGCATCAGGGCGGCGCGGGCGGCGACCAGGCGGCAGGCGTCGTCCAGGGAGAGGACGCCGGCGACGTGGGCGGCGGCGAGCTCGCCGATGGAGTGGCCGGCGACGAAGTCGGGCCGCACGCCCCAGGATTCCAGCAGCCGGTACAGCGCGACCTCCAGGGCGAAGAGGGCGGGCTGGGTGTGGCCGGTGGCGTGCAGCGCGTCCTCGTCGGTGCCCCAGACGACGTCCCGCAGGGGGGTGTCGGTCCGGTTGTCGAGGCGGGCCAGGACGGCGTCGAAGGCTTCGGCGAACACCGGGTGCCGCTCGTACAGTTCGCGGCCCATGCCCAGCCGTTGGGAGCCCTGGCCGGAGAAGAGCACGGCGCGCTTGCCGGTGCGCTGGAGGTGGTGTTCGGCGGTGTGCGGTGCGGTGGCGCCCTCGGCGAGGGCGGTGAGGCCGGTGCGCAGGTCGTGGTGGTCGGTGGCGGTGACGGCGGCCCGGTGCTCGAAGGCGGCACGGGTGGTGGCCAGCGCGTGGGCCAGGTCGGCGGGGCGGGTGCCGGGGTGTGCGGCGAGGTGGGCCAGCAGGCGGCGGGCCTGGGCGCGCAGGGCGTTGGGCGAGCGGCCGGAGAGCAGGAACGGCAGGGGCGCGCCGTCGTCGGCGGGCCGGGCCGGGGGCTCCTGGTGCGGCGGTTGTTCGAGGATGGCGTGGGCGTTGGTGCCGCTGGCGCCGAAGGAGGAGACGGCGGCGCGGCGCGGGCGGTCGACGGCGGGCCAGGGGGTGCGTTCGGTGAGCAGTCGGGCGTGGCCGGCGGTCCAGTCGACGTGGGACGAGGGGTTCTCGGCGTAGAGGGAGCGCGGCAGTTCGCCGTGGTGCAGGGCGAGGACCATCTTGATGACGCCGCCGACGCCGGAGGCGGCCTGGGCGTGCCCGATGTTGGTCTTCAACGAGCCGAGCAGTACGGGGGTTTGTCGGTCCTGGCCGTAGGTGGCGAGCAGCGCCTGGGCCTCGATGGGGTCGCCGAGGGTGGTGCCGGTGCCGTGCGCCTCGACGGCGTCGATGTCGGTGGGCACCAGGCGGGCGTTGGCGAGGGCCTGGCGGATGACGCGCTGTTGGGCGGGGCCGCTGGGGGCGGTCAGGCCGTTGGAGGCGCCGTCCTGGTTGATGGCGGAGCCGCGCAGCACGGCGAGGACGCGGTGGCCGTTGCGGCGGGCGTCGGAGAGCCGTTCGACGACGAGCATGCCGACGCCTTCGGACCAGCCGGTGCCGTTGGCGTCGTCGGAGAAGGCGCGGCAGCGGCCGTCGGGCGACAGGGCGCCCTGGGCGCTGAACTCGACGAAGCCCACCGGGGTGGCCATCACAGTGACGCCGCCGGCCAGGGCGATGGTGCATTCGCCGGCGCGCAGGGCCTGCGCGGCGAGGTGCAGGGCGACCAGCGACGAGGAGCAGGCGGTGTCGACGGAGACGGTGGGGCCCTGGATGCCGAAGGTGTAGGCGAGGCGGCCGGAGAGCAGGCTGGCGGACTGGGCGGTCTGCCACTGTCCGGTCTCCGCCGGCGGCCGGTAGTCACCGGAGCCGCCGCCGACGAAGACGCCGGTGGTGCCGCTGCCGCGCAGCGTCGCCGGGTCGATGCCCGCGCGCTCCAGGGCTTCCCAGGACGTCTCCAGCAGAATCCGCTGCTGCGGGTCCATGACCATCGCCTCGCGCGGCGAGATGCCGAACAGGCCGGGGTCGAAGTCGGTGGCGTCGTAGAGGAATCCACCCTGGGCGGTGGCGCTGCGGCCCGGGCCATCGCCGGCGAGGGCGGTCAGGTCCCAGCCGCGGTCGGTCGGGAAGTCGCCGACCGCGTCGATCTCGTCGGTGACCAGTCGCCACAGGTCCTCGGGGGAGGTGACGCCGCCGGGGTAGCGGCAGGCCATGCCGACGATGACGATCGGGTCGTCGCCGGTGGCGGCCGGGGCGGCCACCGGGGCGGCGGAGTCGGTCTCCTCGCCGAGGAGTCGGGCGCGCAGGTGGGCGGCGAGGGCGGTGGGGTTGGGGTGGTCGAAGACGAGCGTGGCGGGCAGTGCGAGGCCGGTGGCGGCGGTGAGTTGGTTGCGCAGGTCCACCGCGGTCAGGGAGTCGAAGCCCAGGTCGCGGAAGGGCAGGTCCGGTTCGAGCAGGGCGTGGTCGGCGTGGCCGAGGACGGTGGCGGCCTTGTCGGTGACGAGGTCCAGCAGGATGCCGTCGCGGTCGGCGGCGGGCTGCTCGGCGAGCCAGCGGCCGTAGTCGCCGGCCGCGGCCCGCCGGTCGGCGCGGTCGCGGGCGGCCTCGGTGAGCGCGGTGCGGGCCTCGGGCAGGGCGTCGAACAGGGCGGTGCGGCGGGCCTCGTGGTGCAGCGGGGCGAAGGTCTCCCAGCGGACGTCGGCGATGGTCTCCGCGGCGGTGCCGTCGGCGACGGCCCGGCCGAGGGCCGTCAGTGCGGTGTCGGCGTCCAGCACCGGCAGGCCGTTGAGCCGCAGGTGGCCGGCGAGCGAGGGCGCGGCCAGGTCGGACCAGGCGGCCCAGGAGACGGTCAGGGCCGGGGTGCCGCGGCCGCGGCAGGCGCGGGCGAGGGCGTCGAGGTAGGCGGCGGAGGCGGCCTCGGCGGCCCGGCCCCGGACGCCCCAGACGCCGGCGAGCGAGCCGAAGAGGACGAAGGCGTCCAGGGGGCGGTCGGTGAGCGCGGCGGCGAGGGCGGTGACGGGGGCGAGGGTGGCGGTCAGGTCGGCCGCGGTGTCGGTGGTGGCGCCGGTCTCCGCCGCGTGGACGACGGCCGTGAGGGGGGCGTCGTCGGGCAGGGCGTCGAGGAGCGCGGTGCAGCCGTCCGGCGCGGTGGCGTCGTGGGCCACGACGGTCACCTGGGCGCCGAGCGCGGCCAGTTCGGCGGTCAGCGCCCGGGTCTGTTCGGTGTGGTCGGTGGTGTCGGGGGCGGTCAGGACGAGGTGGGCGGCGCCTTCGCGGGCCAGCCAGCGGGCGGCGTGGCCGCCCATGGTGCCGGTGCCGCCGATGACGAGCACGGTGCCGGCGGGGCGCCAGACGGCGCCGTCGGGGTCGGCGGGCGTGCGGACCAGGCGGCGGCCGTGGACTCCGGTGGCGCGGACGGCGATCTCGGTCTCCGGGCCGGGCGCGGCGAGGTGGGCGGCGAGCAGTCCGGCGGTGTGCGCGTCGGGGTCGGCGGGCAGGTCGGCCAGGCCGCCGAAGCGGTCGGGGTGGTCCAGCGCGGCGACCCGGCCCAGGCCCCACAGGGCGGCCTGGCCGACGGCGGTCGGGGTCTCCCCCGCGACCGCGACGGCGCCGCGGGTGACGCACCACAGGGGCGCGTCGACGCCGGCCTGCTCCAGCGTGGCGAGGAGGGCGGCGGGTCGGGCCGCGTCGTCGGGCAGGGCGTCGGCGGTGGTGGCGAGCAGGGAGACGACGACCCGCCAGGCGTCGGCGTGCGGTGTCGTCAACTGCTCTTCGAGGGTGGCCGGTTCGGCGGTGACGGTGCCGGTGCCGAGGGCGGCGGCGAGGGCAGCCACCCAGGCGTCGCCGGTGTGTCCGGTCGGGGCGAGCAGCAGGGCCGGGCCGGTCGGTGCGGTGGCCTCCGGGGTCGGCAGCGGGGTCCAGGTCTCGTGGTAGCGCCAGGTCGCGGCGGCGGACCGGGCGCCCTGCCGGCGCCGCCAGGCGGACAGTGCCGGCACCATCGCGGTGACGGTGTCGTCGTCCAGGCCGAGCGAGGCGGCCAGGCCCGGCAGGTCCGCGCGCTCGACGGCGGTCCAGAAGGCGGCGTCGACGGGGTCGTGGGGGGCGTCGGGCGCGCCGGGTTCGGGCCAGAACCGTTCGCGCTGGAAGGCGTAGGTGGGCAGGTCGGTCCGGTGGCCTCCGGTGGCGGCGAAGTAGGCGGCCCAGGACGGGCCGGCGCCGTGGGTGTGCAGGGTGGCCAGGCCCTCCAGGAGGGCCACGTCCCCGGCGCGGTCGGGGCGTTGGAGCGGCACGACCACGGTCGGCGTGCCCGTCTCGGTGGTGTCGAGGCCGTCGAGGGTCTGCTCGGTCAGGGCGGACAGCACGCCGTCCGGGCCGATCTCGACGAAGGTGGTGACGCCGGCGTCGTGCAGGGCGCGCACGCCGTCGGCGAACCGTACGGTCTCGCGGACGTGCCGCACCCAGTGGTCGGGGGTGCGCAGTTCGGCCGCGGCGGGGGCGCCGAGGAGTGTGGAGACGACCGGGATGCGCGGCTCGTGGTAGGTGAGGGTCTGGGCGACCCGGGCGAAGCCGGCCAGCATCGGGTCCATCAGCGGCGAGTGGAAGGCGTGGCTGACGCGCAGTTGTCGAGTGCGGCGGCCGTCGGTGGCGAGGCGGTCGGCGACGGCGCGGACGGCGTCCGCGGTGCCGGCGACGACCACGGACCGGGGCCCGTTGACGGCGGCGATCGCGACGCCGTCGGTGAGCAGCGGTGTCACCTCGTCCTCGGCGGCCTCGACGGCGACCATGGCGCCGCCGCGGGGCAGCGCCTGCATCAGTGCGGCGCGGGCGGCGACGAGCGTGCAGGCGTCCTCCAGGGAGAACACCCCGGCGACGTGGGCGGCGGCGAGCTCGCCGATGGAGTGTCCGGCGACGAAGTCGGGCCGCACGCCCCAGGATTCCAGCAGCCGGTAGAGCGCGACCTCGACGGCGAACAGTGCGGGCTGGGTGTGGCCGGTCTCGTCCAGCAGGACGGCCTCGGCGGTGCCGGGCGCGGCGAACAGCGCGGGGCGCAGCGGGACGTCGAGCACGGTGTCGAACTGGGCGAGGACGGTGTCCAGCGCGTCGGCGTAGACCGGGTGGTGCCGGTAGAGGTCGTGGCCCATCAGGGCGTGTTGGGCGCCCTG
Organism: Streptomyces sp. NPDC090442; assembly: GCF_044769405.1. NCBI lineage: Bacteria > Bacillati > Actinomycetota > Actinomycetes > Kitasatosporales > Streptomycetaceae > Streptomyces > Streptomyces sp. NPDC090442. The sequence goes on along the minus strand of NZ_JBIVXW010000106.1, from coordinate 8,859 downwards.
ACCGGAGAACAGGAACGCGGTGCGGCCGGGGGTGCGGGACGCGGTGGCGCGGGCGGCCTCGCGCACGCCGTCGGGTCCGGCGAGCAGCACGGCGCGGTGCGGGAAGAGGGTGCGGTCGGTGGCCAGGGTGCGGCCGATGTCCTGGGGGGCGAGCTCGGGGTGGGCGGTGAAGTGGGCGGTGAGGCGGTCGAGTTGGGCCTGGAGCGCCTCGCGGCTGCGGCCGGAGAGGATCCACGGCACGACGGCGGGGTCCGTCTCCGGGCTCGGGGCACCGGCCGGTGCCGGGTCAGCGGGGGCCTGTTCGACGACGACGTGGGCGTTGGTGCCGCTGACGCCGAAGGCGGAGACGCCTGCGCGCCGGGGCCGGCCGGTCTCGGGCCAGGGCCGGGCGTCGTCGAGCAGCGCTACGGTGCCTGCGCTCCAGTCGACGTGACTGGTCGGGGTGCCCACGTGCAGGGTCCTGGGCAGGGTGCCGTGCCGCATGGCCAGCAGCATCTTGATGACGCCGGCCGCGCCGGCGGCGGCCTGGGTGTGGCCGAGGTTGGACTTGACGGTGCCGAGCAGCAGCGGCTGTTGGGCGTCCCGGTCGCGGCCGTAGGCGGCGATCAGGGCGCGGGCCTCGATGGGGTCGCCGAGGGTGGTGCCGGTGCCGTGCGCCTCGACCGCGTCGATGTCGGCGGGGGCGAGGTGGGCGTCGGCGAGGGCCTGGGCGATGACGCGTTGCTGGGACTGGCCGTTGGGGGCGGTCAGACCGTTGGAGGCGCCGTCCTGGTTGACGGCGGTGCCGCGGATCAGGCCGAGGACCTGGTGGCCGTTGCGCCGGGCGTCGGCGAGGCGTTCCAGGACGAGGATGCCGGCGCCCTCGGACCAGGCGGTGCCGTCGGCGGCGTCGGAGAACGGCTTGCAGCGGCCGTCGGGGGCCAGGCCGCCCTGGGTGGAGAACTCGACGAACGAGTCGGGGCTGGCCATGACCGAGACGCCGCCGGCCACCACGAGGTCGCATTCGCCGCTGCGCAGCGCCCGGCCGGCCCAGTGCAGGGCGACGAGCGAGGAGGAGCAGGCGGTGTCGACGGTGACGGCCGGCCCTTCGAGGCCGAGCGCGTAGGACAGTCGGCCGGACATCACGCTGGCGGTGTTGCCGGTGGCGACGTAGCCGGCGACGTCGGAGGCGGAGCGGCGCAGCAGCGTCGGGTAGTCCTGGCCGTTGGTGCCGACGAAGACGCCGGTGGTGGAGCCGCGCAGGCCGGCCGGGTCGATACCGGCCCGCTCCAGTGCCTCCCAGGTGGTCTCCAACAGCAGTCGCTGTTGGGGGTCCATGGCCAGGGCCTCGCGGGGCGAGATGCCGAAGAACCGGGCGTCGAAGTCGGCGACGCCGGTGAGGAATCCGCCCTCCAGGGTGTCGGAGGCGCCGGCGCCGAGGGCGGCGAGGTCCCAGCCGCGGTCGTCGGGGAAGCGGCTGATGCCGTCGCGGCCCTCGTCGAGGAGGCGCCAGAGTTCCTCGGGCGTGCTGACGCCGCCGGGGAAGCGGCAGCCGATGCCGATGACGGCGATCGGTTCGTCGTCGACTGCCGTGGTGGCGAGGGCCGTTGTGGCGTGGGCGGGCAGGGTGCCGAGGAGTTCGGCGAGCAGGAAGTCCGCCAGCTCGCGGGGGGTGGGCAGGTCGTAGACGAGGGTGGCGGGCAGGCTCAGGCCGGTGGCGGCGTTGAGGGCGTTGCGCAGCTCCAGGATGGTCAGCGAGTCGAAGCCGAGGTCGCGGAAGGCGCGGTCGTCCTCCACGGTGCGCGGGTCGGCGTGGCCGAGGACCGCGGCGACCTGGGCGCGCAGCAGGTCCAGGACGGCCGCGGGCCGTTCGGGCTCCGGCAGTTCGGCCAGTTGCTGCCGCAGGCCGGTCGCGACGCCGGTGGGGGCCTGCGGGGTGGCCCCGGCGGTCTCGGGGAGGTCGGCGACGAGCGGCAGCGGGCGGAGCGCGGCGAAGGCGCGCTGGAACCGCTCCCAGTCGATGTCGGCGACGGTGACGGTGGTGTCGTCGTGCGCGACGGCGCGCAGCAGGGCGCGCACGGCCGGTTCGGGCGCGAGGGGTTCGAAGCCGCCGCGCCGGACGCGGTCGGTGAGTTCGGGGTCGTCGGCGACCATGCCGGCGCCGGCCCACGGGCCCCAGGCCACGGACAGCGCGGTCCGCCCGTGGGCGCGGCGGTGCTCGGCGAGCGCGTCCAACTGGGCGTTGGCCGCAGCGTAGTTGCCCTGTCCGGCGGCGCCGAGGGCGCCGGCGGTGGAGGAGAACAGGACGAACGCGCCGAGGTCCAGGTCGGCGGTGAGTTCGTGCAGGTGTTGGGCGGCGACGGTCTTGGCGCGCAGCACGGCGGCGAAGCTGTCCGGGGTGAGGGCGTCCACGACGTGGTCGTCGACGACGCCGGCGGTGTGGAACACCGCGGTCAGCGGGGCGTCGTCGGGCAGGTCGGCGAGGACGGCGGTCAGCGCGTCGCGGTCGGCGGCGTCGCAGGCGGCGAGGGTGACGCGGGCGCCCAACACCTCCAGTTCGGCGCGGAGTTCGCCGGCGCCGGGGGCGTCCGGGCCGCGGCGGCTGAGGAGCAGCAGATGGGTGGCGCCGTCGCGGGCGAGGCGACGGGCGAGGTGGCCGCCGATGCCGCCGGTGCCGCCGGTGATCAGGACGGTGCCGGCCGCCGGGTCGAAGGCGGTGCGGGCGGTGTCGGGTCCGGCGGGGGCGTGCGCGAGGCGGCGGAGGAAGACGCCGGAGGGGCGGATGGCCACCGCGTCCTCGCCGTCGGTGGCCGCCAGTACGGCGCGCAGGCGGCGCGCGGCCTGGTCGTCGAGGGTGGTGGGCAGGTCGACGGTGCCGCCGAACCGGCCGGGCAGTTCCAGGGCGACGGCGCGGCCCAGGCCCCAGACGGCGGCCTGTTCGGGGGCGGTGATCCGCTCGGCGCGGCCGACCGCGACGGCGCCGCGGGTGACGTTCCACAGTGGCGCGTCGATCCCGGCGTCACCGAGGGCCTGGAGGGCGGTGGTGGTCAGGGTGAGCGCGGCGGGTGCGTCGGGGTGGCCGGCGTGACCGGTGGCGAGCGGCAGCAGCGACAGCACGCCGGTGAACGGGCCCTGGTCGCCGGCGGCTTCGGTGATCCGGGCGGCCAGCTCGGCCCGGTCGGTGGTGGTGACGGGCAGTCGGACGGTGGCGGTGCCCAGGGCGCGCTCGACGTCGGCGGCCCAGGCGGCCCCCGCCTCGTCGTCCTGGTGGTCGTGCGGGACGAGGACGAGCCAGCGGCCGGTGGGGGTGGTGGGCGCGGTGGTGCCGCCGCGCGGCTTCCAGATGACGCGGTAGCGCCAGGAGTCCAGTTCGCTCTGCTCGCCGCGGCGGCGGCGCCAGGCGGTGAGCGCGGGGACCATCGCGGTGACGGTCGCGTCGTCGAGGTCCAGGGAGGCGGCGAGGGCGGCGACGTCGTCGCGCTCCACGGCGGCCCAGAACTCGGCGTCCAGGGTGGCCCCGGGCGCGGCGGCCGGCGCGGTGGTGGTGTCGGGCCAGTACCGCTCGCGTTGGAACGCGTAGGTCGGCAGCGGCACCCGCCGCGCGCCGTGGTCGGCGAAGTAGGCGGTCCAGTCGACGGCGGTGCCGTGCGCGTGGGCCGCGGCAACGGCGGTGACCAGGGCCGGCTCCTCCGGCCGGTCGCCGCGCAGGGTCGGCAGCAGCGCCGTGCGGGCGGCGTCGGTGAGGCTTTCCCTGGCCATGCCGCTGAGCACGCCGTCCGGGCCGAGTTCCAGGAAGGTGCGGACGTCGCCCTGGGTGGCGAGCCAGTCGATGCCGTCGGCGAAGCGGACCGCGGCGCGGACGTGGTCGACCCAGTACGCGGGCGTGCAGACCTGCTCGGCGGTGGCCGGGCCGCCGCTGACGTTGGACACGAACGGGATGGTCGGCGGGTGGTAGGTCAACCCGCGGGCGACGGCGGCGAACGCGTCGAGCATGGCGTCCATCAGCGGCGAGTGGAAGGCATGGCTCACCCGCAGCCGCTTGGTCCGCCGCCCGTCGGCGGCGAGGGTCTCGGCGAGGGCCAGCACGGCGTCCTCGGCGCCGGCGATGACCACGGAGCGGGGCCCGTTGACGGCGGCCACCGACACCCGGTCGGCCAGGTCGGCGAGGTGCGGCAGGACCTCGTCCTCCGCCGCCTCCAGGGCGACCATCGCGCCGCCCTCGGGGAGCGCCTGCATCAGTCGGCCGCGGGCGGCGACCAGGGTGCAGGCGTCGTCCAGGGAGAGGACCCCGGCGACGTGCGCGGCGGCGAGCTCGCCGACGGAGTGGCCGGCCAGGTAGTCGGGGGTGACGCCCCAGGACTCCAACAGGCGGAACAGCGCGACCTCGACGGCGAACAGCGCGGGCTGGGCGTAGCCGGTCCGGTCGAGCAGGGCGGCGTCGGCGGAGCCGGGGGCGGCGAACAGCACCTCGCGCAGCGGCCGTTCGAGGCCGCCGTCGAGGCGGGCCAGGACCTGGTCCAGCGCGTCGGCGAACGCCGGGTAGCGGTCGTAGAGTTCGCGGCCCATGCCGGCCCGTTGGCTGCCCTGTCCGGTGAACAGGAAGGCGGTGCGGCCGCGGCCGGCGGTGCCCTGGACGAGTCCGGCGTCGGGCGTCGCGTCGCGCAGTGCGCGCAGGCCGCGGGTGAGCCCGTCGCGGTCGGCGGCGACGACGGCGGCGCGGCGCTCCAGTGCGGCGCGGGAGGTGGCGAGGGAGTGGGCGAGGTCGGTGGGGTGGAGGTCGGGCCGCTCCTCGACGAAGGCGAGCAGGCGGGCGGCCTGGGCACGCAGCGCGGCCTCGCCGCGGCCGGAGACCAGGACCGGCACCAGACCGTCGTGCGGTGCGGTGGCGGGCGCGGGGGTGTCGTCGGCGGGGGCCTGTTCGAGGACGGTGTGGACGTTGGTGCCGCTGATGCCGAAGGAGGAGACGGCGGCGCGGCGCGGCCGGCCGGTCTCGGGCCACGGGGTGCGCTCGGTGAGCAGTCCGATGGTGCCGGAGGACCAGTCGACGTGCGTGGAGGGCCGGTCGATGTGCAGGGACTTGGGCACCACGCCCTCTTGGAGGGCGCGGACCAGTTTGATGACGCTGGCGACGCCGGACGCCATCTGGGTGTGGCCGATGTTGGACTTGATCGAGCCGAGCAGCAGCGGCTGTTGGGGGTCGCGGTCGGTGCCGTAGGTGGTGAGCAGGGCCTGCGCCTCGATCGGGTCGCCGAGGGCGGTGCCGGTGCCGTGGCCCTCCAGGACGTCGATGTCGCCGGGCGCGACGCCGGAGTTGGCCAGCGCCTGGCGGATGACGCGCTGTTGGGAGGGGCCGTTGGGGGCGGTGAGGCCGTTGGAGGCGCCGTCCTGGTTGACGGCGGAGCCGCGGATCACGGCGAGCACCTGGTGCCCGTTGGCGCGGGCGTCGGAGAGCCGCTCCAGCAGGACCAGTCCGACGCCCTCGGCCAGCGTCATCCCGTCGGCGCCGTCCGCGTACGCCTTGCAGCGGCCGTCCTCGGCCAGCGCGCGCTGCCGGCTGAAGCCGACGAACGACATCGGGGTGGACATGATGCTGACGCCGCCGGCCAGGGCGAGGGAGCTCTCGCCGTTGCGCAGCGACTGGCAGGCCAGGTGCATGGCGACGAGGGAGGAGGAGCAGGCGGTGTCGAGGGTGACGGCCGGGCCCTCGAAGCCGAAGAGGTAGGACACCCGGCCGGACAGCACGCTGGAGAGCGTGCCGGTGATCATGTGGCCTTCGGAGCCCTCGCTGTTGGGCACACCGGTGGCGTAGTCCTGGTAGCTGGCGCCGACGAAGGTGCCGGTGCGGCTGCCGCGCTGGGCGACCGGGTCGATGCCGGCGTGCTCGAACGCCTCCCAGGCGGTCTCCAGCAGCAGCCGTTGCTGCGGGTCCATCGAGAGGGCCTCGCGCGGCGAGATGCCGAAGAAGCCGGGGTCGAACTCGGCGACGTCGCGCAGGAAGCCGCCCTGGACGGAGTAGGTGCGGCCGGTCCGGTCGGGGTCGGGGTCGTAGAGGCCCGCGGCGTCCCAGCCGCGGTCGGCGGGGAAGCCGGAGATCGCGTCGACCTCGTCCAGGGCGATCCGCCAGAGGTCCTCGGCGGAGCCGACCCCGCCGGGGTAGCGGCAGCTCATGCCGACGATGGCGATCGGGTCGTCGGCGGCGGGCGCGCTCACCGTGACGACGGCGCCGGCGGTTTGCGTACCGGCCAACTCCCCGTGCAGGAAGGCGGCGAGCGCGGCCGGGTTGGGGTAGTCGAAGACCATCGTCGACGGCAGCGTCAGCCCGGTGACGGAGGCGAGCCGGTTGCGCAGGGCCACGGCGGTCAGCGAGTCGAAGCCGACGTCGCGGAAGGCCCGTTGGTCGGTGAGGTCCTCCGGTGACGACAGTCCGAGGACGGCCGCGGCCTCGGTGCGGACGGTCTCCAGCAGCGTGCGCTGCCGCTCGGCGTCGGGCAGGGCGCGCAGCGCGGCGGCGAACTCGCCCTCGGCGGCGGTCCCGGAGCCCTGTTCGGCGGCCGCGGTGAGCGCCCGGACCTCCGGCACCTCGTCGAAGAGCGGGGTGGGGCGGCCCGAGGTGTAGACGGGGTGGTAGGTCTCCCAGTCCACGTCGGCCACGGCGATGACGCCCTCGTCGTCGTCCAGCGCCCGCTGCAGTCCGCCGAGCGCGAGCTGCGGGTCCATGAACTCCAGGCCGCTGCGCCGGATCAACTGCGGGTCGACCCGGCCGAGTTTGAGGTCGTCGGCCCAGATGCCCCAGGACAGCGACAGGGCGGGCAGTCCGCGGGCGCGGCGGTGTTCGGCGAGGGCTGCGAGGTAGGCGTTGCCGGCGACGTAGGCGGCGTGCGCGCCGCTGCCCCACATGCCGGCGGTGGAGGAGTACAGGACGAAGGCGTCCAACTCGGCGTCGTCGAGCAGTTCGTCGAGGATCTGGGCGCCGGCGACCTTGGCGTGCAGCACCCGGTCGAAGTCGGCCAGGGTGGTGGCGTCCAGGGTGTGCAGCTCGATGGTGGCGGCGGTGTGGACGACGGTGCGGACGGTGCGGCCGTCGGCCTTGAGGCCGTCCAGGAGGGCGGCGACGACGGCGCGGTCGGTGATGTCGCAGGCGGCGAAGGTCGCCTCGGTGCCCAAGTCGGCCAGCTCGGCCTGGAGTTCGGGCGCGCCGGGGGCGTCCGAGCCGCGCCGGCTGACGAGTACCAGGTGCTCGGCGCCCTGCGCGGCCAGCCACCGTGCGAGGTGCGGGGCGAGGGTGCCGGAGCCGCCGGTGATCAGCGTCGTGCCGCGCGGCGCCCACCGGCCGGCGGACCGCCCGGTGGTGGCCTCGGCCCGGACGATGCGGCGGGTGAAGACGCCGGAGGCCCGGATGGCCAGTTGGTCGTCGCTGCCGAGGGCGCCGGACAGCACGGCGGCGAGCCGCTGGGCGGCCCGGGCGTCGAGGGCGGCCGGCAGGTCGACGGTGCCGCCCCAGCGCTGCGGGTGCTCCAGGGCCGCGGTCCAGCCGACGCCGATGACCTGCGCCTGGACGGGCGCGGTGAGCCGGTCGGCGCGCCCGGTGGAGACCGCGCCGCGGGTCAACGCCCATACGGGGGCGTCGATTTCGGCGTCTCCGAGGGCTTGCAGCAGTGCGACGGTCAGGGCGACACCGAGCGTCAGCGAGGTGCCTGGCACCGCACCGGTCCGCTCGGCCTCGGCGAGGACGGAGACGATCCCCGCCGTCTCCTGCGCGCCGGCGAGTCGCTCGGCGAGCACGGCCCGGTCGGTGCACGTCTCGTCCAGGACCAGGCGCCGCACCTCGGCACCGTGCTCCGTCAACGCCCCGACGATCTCGGCGTCGTCGACGCCCTCGGTGGTGACCAGCAGCCAGGTGCCGGTCAGCGACGGGCGCGGCAGGGTGCCGCCGAGCGGCTTCCAGGCGACGCGGTAGCGCCAGGCGTCCACCGTGGACCGGTCGCGGCGGGCCCGGCGCCAGGAGGACAGCGCGGGAAGCACGGCGGCGACGGAGTCCTCGTCGGTACCGAGCGCGGCGGTCAGCGCGGAGAGGTCCGACTGCTCGACGGCGGCCCAGAATTGGGCGTCCTCCGGGTCGGTGCCGGCGCCGGTCTCCGGGGCGGGCGGCACGGCCCACAGGTGTTCACGCTGGAAGGCGTAGGTGGGCAGGTCCACCAGGGACGCACCGGTCCCCTCGAACGACCGCGCCCAGTCCACCTCCACACCACGGACGAACGCCTCACCCGCCGACAACAAGAAGCGGTCCAACCCACCCTGCTCACGACGCAACGTCCCCACCGCAACCGCCGCCACCCCCACCTCGTCAACGGCCTCCTGCACCGCCATCGACAACACCGGATGCGAACTCACCTCCACGAACGCCCGATACTCCCCCGCCAACAACTCACCCACCGCATCCGCGAACCGCACCCGCCCCCGCAGATTCCGGAACCAGTACTCGGCATCCATCCCGGCCGTGTCCAGCCAGTCACCACTGACCGTGGAGAAGAACGGCACCTCAGCCGGTCGCGGCGTCAACTCCGCCAGGACCTCCAGCAGTTCGTCGCGCAGGTCCTCGACCTGGTGCGAGTGCGAGGCGTAGTCCACCGCGATCCGCCGGGCGCGGACCTCCTCGGCGGTCAAGAGGGCATGCAACTCGTCCAGGGCGTCGGGCTCGCCGGCGACCACGGCGGAGCGCGGCCCGTTGACCGCGGCCACCGACACCCGCCCCTGGAACGGCTCCAGGCGCGGCTCCAACTCCGCCACCGGCAGCGCGACGGACATCATCCCGCCCCGCCCCGCCAACGAACGACCGATCGCCTGACTCCGCAACGCAACAACACGGGCACCATCACGCAA
>NZ_JBIVXW010000105.1:0-21219 GCF_044769405.1 Streptomyces sp. NPDC090442 | reverse complement strand
GGTTGCTGCTCGGGCGCGGTTGATGGATGCGTTGCCGGAGGGTGGCGTGATGGTGGCTGTGGAGGCGGGGGAGGAGGATGTCGTCCCGCTGCTCGGCGGTGAGGGATCGGTGAGTGTCGCGGCGGTCAACGGGCCTGCTTCGGTGGTGGTTTCGGGTGCTGAGGCTGAGGTGGACCGGGTCGTTGGCCGGCTCGCTGAGCAGGGCCTGCGGACCCACCGCCTCTCCGTCAGTCATGCTTTCCACTCGCCGTTGATGGATCCGATGCTTGATGACTTCCGGGCTGTTGCGGAGAGCCTCGACTATCACGAGCCGCGGATTCCGGTGGTGTCGAATGTGACGGGTGGGGTGGCTGCGGCGGGGGAGTTGGGTTCCGCCGACTACTGGGTGCGGCATGTGCGGGCGACGGTCCGGTTCGCCGACGGTGTGCGGGCGCTGGTGGAGCGTGGTGCGAACGCCTTCCTGGAGATCGGCCCCGACGGGGTCCTCTCCGCCCTGGCCGGTGCCTGTCTGCCCGACGGTGGGGACGGCGTCGTGGTGCCCGTCCTGCGCAAGGACCGTCCGGAGGAGCGCGCGGCCCTCGGTGCCGTCGCCCGGCTGCACGCGGCCGGAGTCGAGGTCGACTGGGCCGGCGTGCTGGCCGGCACCAGTGGGCGACGGATCGCGCTGCCGACCTACCCCTTCCAACGCGAGCGCTACTGGCCGTCGTTGGCCACCGGAACGCCCGGTGACGCCGGCGGGCTCGGTCTGGAGGCCGGCCGGCATCCGCTGCTCGGTGCCGTGACCACCGTCGCCGGGTCCGGGGAGGTCCTGCTCTCCGGCCGCCTGTCGACCGCCACCCAGCCCTGGCTCACGGCCTACGAGGACGACGGTCGCGTCGTCCTGCCGGCCGCGGTCCTCGTCGAACTGGCCGTCCGCGCGGGGGATCAGGTCGGTTGCCCGACCGTGGCCGAGCTGACCGTCACCGCACCGCTCGTCCTCACCGACGAGCGGGCCCAGCGCCTCCAGGTGCGGGTGGCCGCCCCGGACGACGCCGGCCGGCGCGCCCTGTCCGTGCACGCCCGGCCCGACGGCGCCGTCGACGGCCCCTGGACGCTGCATGCCACCGCCGCGCTGACCACCGACACCGCGCCGCCCCCGGCCTCCTCGGCCGTCTGGCCGCCGGAGCGCGCCGTGGCCCTCGACGCGCTGCCCGCCATCGACGGCCCGACCGGGATCACGGCCGCCTGGCAGCGGGACGGTGCGGTCTTCGCCGACCTCGAACTCCCCGAACCCGGCCCGGCCGAGCGGGCGTTCGCGCTCCACCCGGCGCTCCTGGACACCGCGGCCCGCGCCGCCGACCTGCTGGGCGGGGACGACGCCCGCGACGCCCTCGACTGGCAGGGCCTCACCCTGCACGCCGCCTCGGCCACCGTCCTGCGCGTCCACCTGACCCCGCACGGCGCGGACACCTGGTCCCTGGAGGCCGCCGACCCGCAGGGCGCCCCGGTCCTCTCCGTCAGTGGCCTCACGTTGCGCACGCCCACCGTCGCCGCGCCGGATGCGGCCGGCGGCGGGGACGACGCGGTCCTGCTGGACATGGAATGGGTCCCCGCGGCGAAGAGCGGCGCGCGCACCGCCGACGGTCCGCGGTGCGTCGTGCTCGGCGCGGAACTCCCGGAACTGGAAACGGTATTGGGCTCCACCGAGGCAGGCATCGGGCGCGTCGCCTCGTTGACCGCGCTCCTCGACGGTGCCGGGCCGCTGCCCTCGCTCGTCCTCGCGCCGGTGCTCGGCGCGCCGGTCCGGGGCGACGAGCTGCCCGCCGCGGCCCGCGCCACCACCACGGCGGTGCTGGACCTGTTGCAGCGCTGGACCGCCGACCCACGCACGACCGATGCGCACCTGGTGATCGTCACCCGCGGTGCCATCAGCACCGGGGCGGAGGAGGTGCACGACCTGGCGGCGGCCGCGGTCTGGGGGCTGGTCCGCTCGGCGCAGTCGGAACACCCGGGCGGCTACCTGCTGTTGGACCTCGACCCCGCCGGGCCGGCGGCGGCCGGTGACACGGTCGCGCCGGAGGACCTGGCGGCCCTGTTGGCCGCGGGGGAGACCCAGGTCGCGCTCCGCGGTGGCGCGCCGACCGTCGCCCGGTTGACCCGGGCCACCGCCGCACCGGCCACCGACGCGCACCCGCTGCGCGCCTGGGACCGCGACGGCACCGTCCTGATCACCGGTGGCACCGGCGGCCTGGCCGGCCACCTCGCCCGCCATCTGGTCACCGGACACGGCATCAAGCACCTGCTGCTGGCCGGCCGCCGCGGACCCGACGCGCCCGGCGCGACCGCCCTGCGCGACGAACTGGCCGCGCTCGGCGCCGAGGTCACCCTCGCCGCCTGCGACGTCGCCGACCGCACCGCCCTGGACCGACTGTTGGCCCAGCTCCCACAGGAGCACCCGCTGACCGCCGTCGTGCACACCGCCGGCGTCCTCGAAGACGCCACCCTCGGCACGCTGACGCCGGCACAACTGGACGCCGTCCTGCGGCCCAAGGTCGATGCCGCCTGGCACCTGCACCAAGCCACCCGCGACCTCGACCTGGCCGGCTTCGTGCTCTACTCCTCGGTCGCCGGCATCACCGGCGGCCCCGGCCAGGGCAACTACGCCGCCGGTAACGCCTTCCTCGACGCGCTCGCCGTCCATCGCGCCGCCCAGGGCCTGCCCGGGCTGTCGTTGGCCTGGGGGCCGTGGCGGCAGGACGCCGGCATGACCGGCACCCTCGGCGCCGCTGACCTGGCCCGCCTGGAGCGCTCGGGCAAGCCGCCGCTCGCACCCGAGCAGGGCCTGGCCCTGTTCGACGAGGCCGCCGCCCGGGGCGACGGATTCGCGGTGGCGGTGCGGGTGTCCTGGACCGCCGCATCCACCGAGGGTCCGGTCCCCGCCGTGCTCCGCGCCCTGGTGCGCGGCCGGCGCCGTACCGCCGCGGCCGCCTCCGCAGGCGGGACGGCCCGTCGGCTGGCCGGCCTGGACGCCGCGGCGCGGCACCAGGCCCTGCTCGACCTGGTCCGCGCCGAGACCGCCGCGGTGCTCGGCCACACCGGGACGGACGCCGTACCGGCCGAACGGGACTTCAACCGGCTGGGGTTCGACTCCCTGATGGCGGTCGAACTGCGGACCCGACTGGCCGCCGCCACCGGCACCAGGCTGCCCGCCACCCTCGTCTTCGACCACCCCACCCCGGCCGCCGTCGCGCGGTATCTCGAACCGGCACTGTCCGGTGGCGACGCGACCGGCCCCGGCCGCTCGCCACTGGCCCAACTCGACCGGATCGCCGCGCAGTTGTCCCCGGACGGTGTCGACGACGCCACCCGCCAGGACGTCGCGGGACGCCTCCGGCAACTGCTGGCCCAGTGGGACGGCACCCAACAGGACGGCGATCGGCCGGCCGTCGACGCCCGCATCGAAGCGGCCAGCGCCGACGAGGTCCTCGCCTTCATCGACCATGAACTCGGCCGGCAGACGGACTCCTGAACCGCCCGACCCCCGTCGCTCGCTCCCCTCACATCCCAGGAAGGTTCCACGGACGATGCCGGACGAAAAGAAACTCGTCGACTACCTGAAGTGGGTCACGGTGGACCTCCACCAAACCCGCCAGCGCCTCCAGGAGTTGGAGGCGGGCCGCCACGAACCCGTGGCGATCGTCGGCATGGCCTGTCGGCTCCCCGGCGGCGTGCGTTCTCCGGAGGACCTGTGGGAGATGCTGTCCGCTGGGCGGGACGGCATCGGGCCGTTCCCCGCCGACCGGGGCTGGGACCTGGCGGCACTGGCCGGCGACGGACCCAGCCACAGCGCCACTCAGGAGGGCGGATTCCTCGCCGACGCGGCCGACTTCGACCCGGGCTTCTTCGACATCTCCCCGCGCGAGGCCCTCGCCATGGACCCGCAACAGCGGCTCCTGCTGGAGACCGCCTGGGAGGCCGTCGAGCGCGCCGGCATCAACCCGGCGGGGCTGCGCGGCTCCCGCACCGGCGTGTTCGTCGGCACCAACGGCCAGGACTACGCACACCTGGTCCTCGCCGCGGAGGACGACCTGGGCGGCTACGCGGGCAACGGCCTGGCCGCCAGCGTGCTCTCCGGCCGCCTCGCCTTCGCCCTCGGCCTCGAAGGCCCCGCCGTCACCCTCGACACCGCCTGCTCGTCGTCCCTGGTGACCCTGCACCTGGCCGCGCAGGCCGTCCGCGCCGGCGAATGCGGCCTCGCCCTGGCCGGCGGCGCCACCGTGATGACGACCTCGGCCAGCTTCGCCGGCTTCAGCATGCAGGGAGGGTTGGCGTCCGACGGCCGCTGCAAGCCGTTCGCCGAGGCCGCCGACGGCACCGCCTGGTCCGAGGGCGTCGGCATGCTGCTGGTCGAGAAGCTCTCCGACGCGCAGCGCAACGGCCACCCGGTGCTCGCCGTGCTGCGTAGCTCCGCCGTCAACCAGGACGGCGCCTCCAACGGTCTCAGCGCCCCCAACGGCCCGTCCCAACAGCGGGTGATCCGCCAGGCACTGGCCGGCGCCGGCCTCACCCCCTCCGACGTGGACGCGGTCGAGGCGCACGGCACCGGCACCCGGCTCGGCGACCCCATCGAGGCCGGTGCGCTGCTCGCCACCTACGGCCAGGACCGGGACCCCGAACGCCCGCTGTGGCTCGGCTCGGTGAAGTCCAACCTCGGCCACTCCCAGGCCGCCGCCGGCGTCACGGGCGTGATCAAGACGGTGCTGGCCCTGCGCCACGGCCTGCTCCCGCGGACGCTGCACGTCGATACGCCGTCCTCGCACGTCGACTGGGACGCCGGCGCCGTGCGGCTGCTCACCGAACCCGTCCCCTGGCCCGAGGGCGACCGGGTGCGCCGGGCCGCCGTCTCCTCCTTCGGCATCAGCGGCACCAACGCCCACATCATCCTTGAACAGGCTCCCGTTCCTGGGGAATTGACGGCCGGTGAGGCGGTTCCCACGGTGCCGGGCGGCGCCGCCGACGAGCCGTCCGCCGTCGCTCCCCGCACGCCGAACGCCGTACCGTGGCCGGTCGCGGCCCGCACCGCCGGCGCCCTCGACGCCCAGGTGGCGCGGGTCCGTGAGCTGACCACCGAGCCCGGCCGCACCGCCGCCGACATCGGCCACGCGCTCGCCACCACCCGCGCCGCCTTCGAACACCGGGCTCTGCTGGTCCACGCGGACGGCGTGCGCACCGAGGTGGCCCGCGGCGCCGTCCCCACCGGCGACCGGGGCGGGCTGGCCGTGCTCTTCTCCGGCCAGGGCTCGCAGCGCCTGGGCATGGGCCGCGAACTCCACGCCCGCTACCCGGTCTTCGCCGCCGCCTTCGACGAGGCGGTGGCCCTGCTGGACGCCCGGCTCGGCACCTCGCTGCGCGACGTCGTCTGGGGCCCGGACCGCGCGCGGTTGGACCACACCCGTCACACCCAGCCCGCGCTGTTCGCCGTCGAGGTCGCGCTGTACCGCCTGCTGGCCTCCTGGGGCATCCGGCCCGACTACGTCACCGGACACTCCATCGGCGAGATCACCGCCGCACACGTCGCCGGCGTGTTGTCGCTCGCGGACGCCTGCACCCTGGTGGCCGCCCGCGCCACCGCCATGGGCGAACTCCCGCCCGGCGGCGCCATGGTGGCGCTGGAGGCCACCGAGGACGAGGTGCGCCCGCTGCTGACCGACGACCTCGCGCTCGCCGCGGTCAACGCACCCCGTTCCGTCGTCGTCTCCGGCGCCGAGGACGCCGCCCTCGCGGTCCGCCGGCACTTCGACGACCTGGGCCGCCGCACCACCCGCCTCCCGGTCAGCCACGCCTTCCACTCACCGCTGATGGACCCGGTGCTCGACGCCTTCCGCACGGCCCTGGTGCCGCTGACCTTCGCCGAGCCGGCGATCCCGGTCGTGTCCAACCTCACCGGACTGCCCGCCACCGCCGAGGAGTTGGCCACCCCGCACTACTGGGTGTGCCACGTCCGGCAGACCGTCCGCTTCGGCGACGGCCTGCGCGCCCTCGCCGACCGCGGCGTGCGGACCTTCCTCGAACTCGGCCCGGACGGCGTGCTGTCCGCCCTGGCCCGGGAGAACCTCCCCGAGCCGGGCCTGGTCGCCGTGCCGGCGCTGCGCAGGGAACGGCCCGAGGAGACCACCGTGTTGGCCGCCCTGGGCACCCTGTGGGCGCACGGTGCGGAGGTGGACTGGGACGCGGTGTTCGCCGGCACCCGCACCCCGCAGGCCGCCCCCGTCGCGCTGCCGACCTACGCCTTCCAGCGCGAGCGCTACTGGCCCACCCTCCGCGCCCGTTCCGGCGACCCGGCCGACCTCGGACAGACCGCCGCCGCCCACCCCCTGCTGGGCGCCGCCGTCACCCTCGCCGACGCCGACGAGACCGTGCTCACCGGGCGCCTCGCGCTCCCCACCCACCCCTGGCTCGGCGACCACCGCAGCCACGGCCGGATCACCGTCCCCGGCGCCGCCTTCGCCGAACTCGCCATCCGGGCCGGCGACCTGAGCGGCACCCCACACCTGGCGCGGCTCGACCTGCCGGCGCCGCTCACCCTCGCGGACGGCGACATCGTCACCCTCCAGGCCCGGGTCGGCGCCCCTGACGCGGCGGGCCACCGGCCGCTGACCGTCCACGCCCGCCCCGCCACCACCGAGGGCGGCGCCCCCTGGACCACCTGCGCGACCGGCCTGCTCACCCCCGACACCCCCGACGCTCCCACGGACTCCGTCGCCCCGGTCGACGCCGAGTGGCCGCCGCGGGACGCCCGCCCGGTGCCCGTCGCCGACCTCGACGCGGCGGCCAGCGCCTCCGGCCACCACTACGGCCCGCGCTTCCAGGGCCTCACCGGGGTGTGGCGGCGCGACGGCGAGGTCCTTGCCGAACTGGCCCTGCCCGCCTCCCCCGCGGCCGACCGCGGCTTCGGCATCCACCCCGCGCTGCTGGCCACCGCACTCCGCGCCGCCGCCGCGCTGGACGCGGAGCACACCGCCGAACCGACCGGCATCACCGGACTCACCCTGCACGCCACCGGAGCCACCGCGCTGCGGATCCGACTCACCGCGACCGGTCCCGACACCGTGGCCCTCGCGGCCGTGGACGCCGCGGGCGGCGCGGTGTTGACCGCCGACGGCATCACCCTCGCCTCCGCGCAGGACGGCCCGGCACCCGCCACGGTCGGTCACACCGGCCAGGGCGAGCTGTTCCACCTGGACTGGGTGCCGGTCGACCCCGGCGCCCGCGCCGTCGGCACCCGTTGGGCCGTCGTCGGCGACGACGAACTCGACCTCGGCTACGCGCTGCACCGCGCCGACGAGACCGTCAGCGCCTACGCCGCGTCCCTCAGCGGCACCCTGGGTGACGGCGGGCTGGCCCCCGACGTCCTCCTCATCCCGGTCGTCGGCGGACCGGACGCCGGACCCGAGGCCGTGCGCGCCCTCACCACCCGGGTCCTCGGGCTGATCCACGAGTGGCTGGCCGAGCCCCGACTGGCCGCCGCCCGGCTCGTCTTCGTCACCCGCGGCGCCGTCGCCGCCGGCCAGGCGACCGGCATCGACCCGGCCGCCGCCGCGGTCTGGGGCCTGGTGCGCTCCGCCCAGACGGAGAACCCCGGCAGCCTGCTGCTGGTCGACCTCGACGACGCGTTCCGGTCGGCCGGGATGCTGCCGCACCTCCTCGGCCTCGACGAGCAGCAACTCGCCGTCCGCGACCGCACGGTGCGCGCCGCCCGCCTGGCCCGGCTGCCGGAACCGGCCGTCGACGCCGCGCCGGCCCGCACCTGGGACCCGGACGGCACCGTCCTGATCACCGGTGGCACCGGCGGCCTGGGCGCCGCGCTCGCCCGACACCTGGTCACCACCCGCGGCGTCCGGCACCTGCTGCTCGCCGGCCGCCGCGGCCCCGACGCCCCGGGCGCCCGGGAGTTGACCGAGGAACTGACCGGACTCGGCGCAGAGGTCCGCGTGGCGGCCTGCGACGTCGGCGACCGCGCGGCGCTGGACGCGCTCCTCGCCTCGCTGCCCACCGCGCACCCGCTGACCGCGGTCGTGCACACCGCCGGCATCCTCGACGACACCCTGATCGGCTCCCTCACCACCGACCAACTGGCCGCCGTGCTCCGGCCCAAGGCCGACGCCGCCTGGCACCTGCACGACGCCACCCGCGACCGCGACCTGGCCGGCTTCGTCCTGTACTCCTCGGTCTCCGGCGTCCTCGGCACCCCCGGCCAGGCCAACTACGCCGCCGCCAACGCCTACCTCGACGCACTGGCCCAACACCGGGCCGCACAGGGCCTGGTGGCGCACTCCCTCGCCTGGGGGCCGTGGGGCCGGGGCAGCGGCATGACCGCCTCGGTCAGCGACGCCCACCTGGAACGCATGGCCCGCGGCGGTCTGCCGGCCCTGGACATCGAGGACGGTCTGGCGCTCTTCGACGCCGCCCTCGCCCGCCCCGAGCCGGCCGTGGCACCCAGCCGTCTCAACATCGCCGGGCTGCGGGACCAGCAGGCGCTGCCCGCGATCTGGCGCGATCTGGTGCCGCGCGGCCGACGGTCCGCCGCCACCGCCGACCGCTCGCCCGTCACGCTCCGCGAGCGCCTGGGCCGCCTCGACGAGGCCGGCCAGGAACAACTCCTCACCGACCTGGTCGTCGGCTACACCGCCGGACTGCTCGGCCACCCCGACCCCAGCGCCGTCGACCCCGAACGGGGCTTCTTGGAGCTGGGCTTCGACTCCCTGGTCTCGGTCAGCCTGCGCAACCAACTCGGCCCGATCCTCGGCCTGCGACTGCCCTCGTCGGTCGTCTTCGACAACAAGACGCCCGCCAAACTGGCACGTTGGCTGCACCAGGAACTCGGCAACAGCCCCGAGGCCGGTGGGTCCGGTGCGACCGCCGCGGCCCGTTCCGCAGTGCGCTCCGACGACACCCTGGAGGGCCTGTTCTACAACGCGGTGCGCGGCGGCAAGCTGGTCGAGGCGATGCGGATGCTCAAGGCCGTCGCCAACACCCGGCCGATGTTCGACACCCCCGCCGAGCTGGAGGAGCTCTCCGAGCCGGTCACCCTCGCCGACGGCCCCGACAACCCGCGGCTGATCTTCGTCAGTGCCCCCGGCGCCACCGGCGGCGTCCACCAGTACGCCCGCATCGCGGCGCACTTCCGCGGCCGGCGGCACGTCTCGGCGCTGCCACTGATGGGCTTCGCCCCCGGCGAACCGCTGCCCGCCACCAGCGAGGCCGCCGCCCGGATCGTCGCCGAGAGCGTCCTGATGGCCAGCGACGGCGAACCGTTCGTCATGGTCGGCCACTCCACCGGCGGCTCGCTCGCCTACCTGGCCGCCGGCGTCCTGGAGGACACCTGGGACGTCCGGCCCGAGGCGGTGATCCTCCTCGACACCGCCTCCATCCGCTACAGCCCCGGCGAGGGCAACGACCTGGACCGCACCACCCGGTTCTACCTCGCCGACATCGACTCGCCCTCGGTGACGCTGAACAGCGCCCGGATGTCGGCGATGGCCCACTGGTTCATGGCGATGACCGACATCGAGGCGCCCGCACCCACCGCGCCCACCCTCCTCGTGCGCGCCGCCCGGGACCTCGCCGGCTTCCGGCTCGACACCTCGTCCGTCCCCGCCGACGACGTCCGCGACATCGACGCCGACCACCTGTCCCTCGCCAAGGAGCACTCGGCGCTGACCGCCCGGGCCATCGACGACTGGCTCGCGGAACTGCCACCCCGCACCGCCTGAGAAACCGGCCCGGCCGGACCCCGTCCGGCCGGGCCGCCCGCACACCGCACGGCACCACCCTCCCGAGGAGCCCGCCATGACCACACCGACCGCACCACCCTCCCTCAGGGCAGAGGTGCCGCCCGTCCTGCGCCTGAGCCCGCTGCTGCGCGAACTCCAGTCCCGCGCCCCGATCTGCAAGGTCCGCACCCCCGCCGGCGACGAGGGCTGGCTGGTCACCCGGCACGCCGAACTCAAGCAACTGCTGCACGACGAACGGCTGGCCCGCGCCCACACCGACCCGGCCAACGCCCCCCGCTACGTGCGCAATCCGTTCCTGGACCTGCTCGTCACCGACGACGTCGACCAGGCCCGCGCCCTCCATACCGAGATGCGCTCCCTGCTCACCCCGCAGTTCTCCGCCCGCCGGGTGATGGACCTGGTGCCGAAGGTGGAGGCCCTCGCCGAGGGCATCCTCGGCCAGTTCACCGCCCAGGGCCCGCCCGCCGATCTGCACGGCGGGTTCTCGCTGCCGTTCTCCCTGTCGGTGCTGTGCACGCTCATCGGCGTGCCCCCCGAGGAACAGGGCCGCCTGGTCGCCGTCCTCACCAAACTCGGCGAACTCGACGACCCCGCACGCGTCCAGGAAGGGCAGGACGAACTGTTCGGCCTGCTCTCCGGCCTGGCCCGCGACAAGCGCGCCGCACCCGAGGACGACGTCATCTCCCGGCTGTGCCAGCGGGTGCCGTCCGACGACCGCATCGGCCCGATCGCCGCCGGGCTGCTCTTCGCCGGACTGGACAGCGTCGCCAGCCACATCGACCTGGGCGTGGTGCTGTTCACCCGGCACCGGGACCAACTCGCCGCGGCCCTCGCCGACGACAAGCTGATGCGCAGCGGCGTCGAGGAGATCCTGCGGTCCGCCAAGGCCGGCGGCTCGGTGCTGCCGCGCTACGCCACCGACGACGTGCCGGTCGGGGACGCCACCATCAAGGCCGGCGACCTGGTGCTGTTGGACTTCACCCTGGTGAACTTCGACCGCACGGTCTTCGACGAGCCCGAGCTCTTCGACATCCGGCGTGCCCCCAACCCCCACCTGACCTTCGGCCACGGCATGTGGCACTGCATCGGCGCCCCGCTGGCCCGCATCCAACTGCGCACCGCCTACACCCTCCTGTTCACCCGGCTCCCCGAGCTGCGTCTGACCCGCCCGGTCGAGGAACTGCGCGTCCTGTCCGGCCAGTTGTCCGCGGGCCTGACGGAGCTGCCGGTCGCCTGGTGACCGGGCGCCCGGCGTGCCCCGGGCAGCGGTGAGGGCCCCGACCCACCCTGGGTCGGGGCCCTCGCACGGGTGCCGGTCGCTCACTCCTCCGTGATGCTGATCGCCCCGGACGGACAGAGCGCCGCCGCGTCGCGGGCGTTCTCGGCGGCGGGCCCGGAGACCGCCGGTTCCAGGACGGTCACCAGGCCTTCGTCGTCCTGGTCGAACAGATCGGGTGCGGCCAGGACGCACTGTCCGGCGCCGACGCAGCGCCCGGTGTCGACGGTGATGCGCACGAGGTTCCTCCGAGGATCGGGTCCTGGCGGCCGGGTGTCCCGGCCGCCCTCACTTCCAGGTGACGGGCAGTTCGTGCAGGCCGAACAGCACCCCGTCGTACTTCAGCGGCAGTTCGGACACCGGCACGGCCAGCGTGAGGGAGGGGATCCGCGCGAACAGCGTCTTGTAGGCGATCTCCATCTCGACGCGCACCAGGTTCTGGCCCAGGCACTGGTGGACGCCGTAGCCGAACGCCACATGGGACCGCGCCGAGCGCTCCGGGTCGAAGCGGTCCGGCGCGGCGAACACCGCGTCGTCGTGGTTGGCCGCGGCGATCAGCGGCACGATGCCCTCGCCGGCCCGGATCAGATGGCCGCCGACCTCCACGTCCTCGACGGCCACCCGGAACGCCACCAGGTCGGCGACCGAGTAGTAGCGCAGCAGCTCCTCGACGATCCGGTCGTCACCGACCCACTGCGGGTTGCTGAGCAACTGCACCACGCCCAGGCCGATGTTGTTCGCCGTCGTCTCGTGCCCCGCGATCAGCAGCAGCATCGACACTCCGGACAGCTCCTGCCGGGACAGTGTGCCCGCGGCGATCAGCCGGCTGATCAGGTCGTCGCCAGGGCGCCGCTGCTTGATCTGGATCAGCCGGCCCAGGTACCGCAACAGCGCCCGGGTCGCCTCGTCGCGCTGCTCGTCGGTCGAGCTGAGGCGGACCAGGACCCGGGTGCGGTCCTCGAAGAAGTCCCGGTCGGCCTTGGGCACGCCCAGCAGGCTGGAGATCACCAGGGACGGCACCGGCAGCGCGAAGGACTCGACGAGGTCCGCCGAGGTGCCCGCGGCCAGCATGGCGTCGATCCGCTCGTCCACGATCTGCTGGATCACCGGCCGCAGTTCACGCACCTTGCGGACGGTGAACTCCGGGATCAGCGTCTTGCGGAACCGGCCGTGCTCCGGCGGGTCCAGCGCCACGAACCAGCCCGGCACCTCGTGCTGCGACGGCGCCCCACCGGTCCGGGCGGCCTTGGGGAAACCCGGCTTGGACGGGTCGGCGCTGATCCGCGGATCGGTCAACACCGCCCGGACGTCCTCGTGCCGGGTCACCAACCACACCGGGCCGCTGGGCAGTTCGGAGCGGACCGGGCAGCCACCCGCGCGGTACTCCGCGTACTCAGGCGGCGGGAAGGGCCGCCCCGGCTGCCGCAGCGGGAACGCGACCGGGCACCGCGCGGCCGCCGGCTGCTCCGCCTCCGTTTCGGTACTCATGCCACTCCGTAGAACGCGCGGATCCGGCCGGTGACGAACTCCTGGTCCCGCGCGGTCAGACCGGTGTGCGTCGGCAGGTAGAAGCCGTCGGCGCTGAACCGGGCGGCGTTGAGCGAGGGCCAGTCGGGCCGGAAGTAGCCGGGCTGCTGGCTCATCGGCTTGAAGAACACCCGGGTCTCGACGCCTTCGCCGGCGAGGTACGCGCACAGCTCGTCGCGCCGCTCGGCCCGCAGGTCGTACATCCACAGCACCTCGCGCGGCGGCATCAGCGTGATGCCGGGCACGTCGCGGAGCGCCTCGTCGTACCGCTTCTCGATGTCCCGGCGCAGCGCGAGGATCATGTCCAACTGCTCGGTCTGGGCGAGCGCCACCGCGGCCTGCATGTTGGTCATGCGGTAGTTGTAGGCCAGCTTCTTGTGCAGGAAGCTGTGGTCCTTGGTGAACGCCATCGCCCGCAGGTGCGCCATCTGCGCGGCCAGGTGCGGGTCCCGGGTCAGGCAGATCCCGCCCTCACCGGCCGTGATGATCTTGTTGGCGAAGAGCGAGAAGCAGGCGATGTCGCCCCGCGGCCGCACCCCGTGCGCCTCCGCGGAGTCCTCCACCACCCGCAGGTTGTACTCGTGAGCCAGGTCCAGCACGGCGTCCATGGCGCACTGCCGGCCGTAGATGTGCACCGGCATGATCACCTTGGTGCGCGGGGTGATCTTCTCCTCGATGCGGGACACGTCGATGTTCAGGTCGTCGCCGCAGTCCACGAAGACCGGCGTGGCGCCGGTGTAGGTCACCGCCCACGCGGACGCGATCATCGTGAACTCCGGGACGATCACCTCGTCACCGGGGCCGACGCCGAGCGCCCGCAGCGCCAGCGTCAGCGCCGTGGTCCCCGACGAACACGCCACGCCGTACGGCACGTCGTTGTACGCCGCGAACGCCTCCTCGAACCGCTTGACGTACGGCCCTTGGGAGGAGATCCAGCCGCCTCCGACGGCCTCGGTCACATAGTCGAGCTCGCGGCCGTTGAGCCACGGCATGGACACCGGATGCGTATAGGACATGAGTCGTCTTCCTCGGTCAGTCGGTTGCCAGGGAGGGGAGGCCGAGCAGCAGGTCCGCCGCCGCGGCCCGGCCGCCGGCGTCCCGCAGCAGCCCGGCGAAGTGCTCGGCGCGCTCGGTGAAATGGGGCTGGTCGAGCACGCGGGTGATCTTGTCCAGGACGTCGTCGGCGTCCACCGTCTCGGGCCGGTCCAGGGTCAGGCTCACCCCGAAGTCCTGGCCGCGGACCGCCTGGTCGTCGCAGTCCACCCACAGCGGGCGCACCACCAGCGGCTTCCCGAAGTACAGCCCCTCGTGGTAGCCGTTGCCGCCGGCGTGCGTGAAGAACACCTTCACGTTCGGATGGGCCAGCACGTCCAACTGCGACGGGACCCACGCCTCGATCCGCAGACTGGCCGGCAGTTGGTCGGCCGGCGGCAGCAACTCCTGCTGCTCGCGGGGGAGTTTCCACAGCACCTGGTGGCCCGCGCCGTCCAGCCGCCGCGCGACCTCCACCAGCGACGCCACCTGTGCCCGGGTCAGCCGGGTGATGGTGCCGAAGCCCATGTAGACCACGGACTTCTGCGCCGACAGCCAGTCACCGAGCCCGTCGTCGTCCGGCGCCTGCGGCAGCGGCGGCACCATCGTGCCCACCAGGTCCATCTTCGGGTGCATCGGGAACGGGTAGTCCAACTCCCGCACGGAGTAGCACAACACCCGCTCCGCGTGGTCGATCCGCGCCATCATCTGCCGTGCCTCGGGCGCGATGCCCAGCTCCGTGCGGATCCGGTTGTCCTCCTCGACGACCTTGCGGATCGACGACGTCAGGAACATCCCGAGCGTCCGCAGCCGGAACAGCCGGTTCTCCACCCGCTGAGGGAACGTCATCGCCCCCGGCAGGCCGGAATGCGGCACCGGGAAATCCGACGGCGTATAGGACTTGGCGAACGGCACGTGCGAGGTGAGCACGTTGCTCGGCACGAACGGCACCCCCAGCACGAACGGAATGCCCTTGGTGATCGCCAGCTCGTACCCGAACTGGCACATGCTCTCGATCACCATCAGCGCCGGCTGCACCTCCGCCACGATCTCCTCCAGGCGGCGGTACTTGGCGATCCGCGACTCCGGCGCGAACGAATGCCGGATCACCGCGGCGTGCGCCTTGAACCGCGAACGCTGCGTCACCTCGGCATAGGTCGCGTCGTCCCATGTGACCGCCGACATCCGCGAAACGGTGTCGCCCAGGGAAGCGAACTGCAGCGGGCTGCCGTCCACCGCCGCCGCCACCTCGTCGCGGGCCTTCTCGTCCGCCGCGAACCACAGGTCGCCGACGCCGCGCCGGGACAATTCCCCGGCGAGCACGAGCAGCGGATTGAGCAGGCCGCTTTCGGCATAACTCACGAACAGGATCGGCCGCCGATTCGCGCCCATGGACAACACCCCTCGGAAAGTGGCGGGCCGCTCGCCCGCGCGTCGCGCGGCCACCCGGCCGGACGCCGAGTGACCGCTTTCGCCGACGCCGCAGCCCGGGGCGCGCCGCCGGAACGGACAGCGGCCGGCACCCGGAACGCACCGCGGGGAAAACGGGTCGCTTACTTGGTCTCACGCCACGGACCGGGGATTCCCTAGTCTTCGCCCCGCGACGGCCCTTTCCGGCCCCACCGGCCAATGACCACCGCCGGCCGCCGCCATTCCTTAGGGAAAAGTACAGGCTTTGCGACCGTACGATCCGGCACGCAGAGGTGAGCCGAGGCCGACTTTTCCGCAGGGGGAGCACGACATGACGATCGGAGCCGACGAGGACCCGGTAGTGGTCGTCGGAATGGCCTGCCGCTATCCGGGCGGCGTCGCCGGACCGGAGGACCTGTGGGAACTGGTCCGCGGCGACCGCGACGCCACGACCGGCTTCCCGGCCGACCGCGGCTGGGACCTGGCCGCCCTGGCCGGCGACGGCCCCGGCCGCAGCGCGACCCAAGAGGGCGGATTCCTCACCGGCGCCGCCGAGTTCGACGCCGCCTTCTTCGGCATGTCGCCCCGCGAGGCCGTCTCCACCGACCCGCAGCAGCGCCTCGTCCTGGAGACCGCCTGGGAGGCCCTGGAACGGGCCGGTATCGACCCGCACTCGCTGCGCGGCAGCCGCACCGGCGTCTTCGTCGGCGCCAGCGGCCAGGACTACGCCGCCGTCACCCGCACCTCGCCCGACGACCTCGACGGCCACGCCCTCACCGGCCTGACCCCCGGCGTCATCTCCGGCCGCCTGGCCTACGTGCTCGGCCTCGAAGGCCCCGCCGTCACCGTCGACACCACGTCCTCCTCCTCACTGGTCGCCCTGCACTGGGCGATACGCGCGCTGCGCGCGGGGGAGTGCAGCACCGCCCTGGCCGGCGGCGTCACCGTGATGTCCACCCCCGCCGCGTTCGTCGGCCACACCCGACAGGGCGGCCTCGCCGCCGACGGCCGCTGCCGGCCCTTCTCCGACGACGCGGCCGGCACCGCCTGGGCGGAGGGCGTCGGCATCGTCGCCCTGGAACACCTCTCCACCGCCCGCGCCGCCGGCAACCCCGTCCTCGCCGTGCTGCGCGGCTCGGCCGTCAACCAGGACGGCGCCACCAACGGCCTGACCGCCCCCAGCGGACCCGCACAGGAACGCGTCCTGCGCGCGGCCCTGGCCGACGCCCGACTCGACCCCGCCGACATCGACCTCGTCGAGGCCCACGGCACCGGCACCCCCCTCGGCGACCCCATCGAGGCCCGCGCCCTCCTCGCCACCTACGGCCCCCACCGGGACCCCGAACGCCCGCTGTACCTGGGCTCGTTGAAGGCCGACATCGGCCACGCCCAGGCCGCCGCCGGCGTCGGCGGACTCATCAAGACCGTGCTGGCCCTCCACCACGGCCTGATGCCGCGCATCCGCCACCTCGCCACCCCCACCCGCCAAGTGGACTGGTCCCCGGGCACCGTGGCCCCCCTCGCCGCCGACACGCCCTGGCCGCGCAGCGACCGGCCGCGTCGCGCCGGCGTCTCCTCCTTCGGCATCAGCGGCACCAACGCCCATGTGATCCTCGAAGAGGCCCCGCCGGCCACCGACCGACCCACCAACCAGACCGGCACCCTCCAGGCCACCACCGTCCCCTGGTTGGTGTCCGCAGCCACCCCCGAGGCCCTCGACGCCCAACTCGACCGCCTCCGGACCCACCTGAGCGAACGGCCCGCCACCGACCCGCTGGACGTCGGGCACTCGCTCGCCACCGGCCGCGCCGCACTGCGCCACCGCGCGGTCCTGCTGCCGACCGCCGACGGCGCCGTGGAGCACGCCCGCGGCGAGGCGGGCGACCGCCGCACCGCCGTCCTCTTCTCCGGACAGGGCAGCCAGCGCCTCGGTATGGGACGCGAACTCGCCGCCCGCCACCCGGTGTTCGCCGACGCCCTCGACGAGACCCTGCGCGCCCTCGACCCGCACCTGGACCGCCCGGTGCGCGAGGTGATGTGGGGCACCGACGCGGCGCTGCTGGACCGGACCGGATGGACCCAACCCGCGCTGTTCGCCGTCGAGGTCGCCCTCCACCGGCTGGTCACCTCCCTCGGCCTGCGCCCCGACGCCGTCGGCGGGCACTCCGTCGGCGAGATCGCCGCGGCGCACGTCGCCGGGGTGCTGACGCTCCAGGACGCCTGCCGCCTGGTCGCCGCCCGCGCCACCCTCATGCAGGCGCTCCCGGCCGGCGGCGCGATGGCCGCACTGGAGGCCACCGAGGACGAAGTGACCCCGCTGCTCGGCGAACACGCCGCGCTGGCCGCCGTCAACGGCCCCACCGCGGTCGTCGTCGCCGGCACCGAGGACGCCGTACGGCACCTCACCGCGCACTTCGCCCACCACGGCCGCCGCACCAGCCGCCTCGCCGTCTCGCACGCCTTCCACTCACCCCTGATGGAACCGATGCTGGACGCCTTCCGGGACGTCGTCGCCAACCTCACCTTCCATCGGCCGTCGCTGCCCCTGGTCTCCAACCTCACCGGCGAACTCGCCGGCAACGAGATCACCACCCCCGACTACTGGGTGCGCCACGTCCGCGGCACCGTCCGCTTCGCCGACGGCATCACCGCCCTGACCAAGGCCGGCACCGACGTCCTGGTCGAACTCGGCCCCGGCAGCGTGCTGTCCGCGATGGCCCGCGACACCCTCGGCCCCGGCAGCGCCGCCCACGTCGTGCCGGCCCTGACCAAGGGCCGCCCCGAAGAGGCCGCGTTCGCCGCCGCCCTCGGCCGGCTGCACACCCTCGGCGTCCCCGTCGACTGGCCCGCCTTCTACGCCGGCACCGGCGCCCGCCGCACCGACCTGCCCACCTACGCCTTCCAACGCGCCCGCCACTGGCCCACCCCACCCCGCCCGGGCGCCGCCACGGCCGGCGCGCTCCGCCACCCGCTGCTCGGCTCGGCCGTCGAACTCGCCGACGGCGGCGGCACGGTGTGCTCCGGCACCCTCTCCGCCCGCACCCACCCCTGGCTGACCGACCACGCCGTCGCCGGCCGGACCCTGCTCCCGGCGACCGCACTGGTCGAACTCGCCGTCCGGGCCGGCGACGAGACCGGCTGCGACGTGCTGCACCAACTCGCCGTCACCGCACCGCCGGTCGTGCCCGACGACGAGGCCCTGCACCTGCAAGTGCGCGTCGGCCCCACCGACGGCTCCGGGCGCCGCACCGTCACCGTCCACGCCCGCCCGGACCACGCACCCGCCGGCGCCTGGACCCCGTGCGCCACCGGCGTCCTCGGCAGCGCGCCCCGGCCCACCGACCTCACGGACCCGCTCTGGCCACCGGTCGACGCCGAACCCCTCGACCTCGACGACCACTACGAACGCCTCGCCGACCGTGGCTTCGACTACGGCCCCGCCTTCCGCGGCCTGCGCGCCGCCTGGCGCCGCGGCACCGAACTCTTCGCCGAGGTGGCCTGCCCGCCCGGCACCGCGGACGACACCGCTCAATACGGTCTGCACCCCGCCCTGTTGGACGCCGCCCGGCACGTCACTCTCACCGAGCAGGGCACCCTGCCCGTCGCCTGGCACGGCGTCCGCCTGCACGCCGTCGGCGCCGGCACGCTCCGCGTCCACCTCCGCCCCGACGACCCCGAAACGCTGCGCCTCACCGCCGTCGACGTGCACGGCGCACCGGTCGTCACCGTCGACGCCCTCACCGTCCGCCCCCTGACCGACGACGAACGCGACGCCCCCCGACGCCCCAAGCGCGCCCGCGGCGGCCCGCCCGCCGACACCCGCCCGACCCGCCCGGCCGCGGCCCGCCCCGGACCCACCGCCGAGCCCGCGCCGGCCGCCACCGGCGCCCCGCTCGCCGCGCTGCCACCGGCCGCCCGGGAACGCCACCTGCTGGAACTCGTCCGCAGCCAGGCCGCCGCCGTCCTCGGCCACCCCGGCCCGGAAGTCGTCGGCGCCCGCAGCGTCTTCAAGGAACTCGGCTTCGACTCGCTCGCCGGCGTCGAACTCGCCGACCGGCTCGGCGCCCACACCGGACTGCGGCTGCCGGCCACCCTCGTCTTCAACTTCCCCACCCCCGAACGCGCGGCCCGTCGCATCGGGGAACTCGTCGCCGCGGCCGCCCCCGCCGGATCCGGGGCCTACGGCGACGAACTCACCAGGTTCGAGGCGATCGTCGCCAACCTGCCGCCGGACGGACCCGAACGCCGGGCCGTCGCCGACCGGTTGGACGCCATCGTCTCCACGCTCCGTCAGAACTCGCCTGCCCAGGTGCCCTCCTCGGACGAGGACATCGACACGGTGTCGGTCGACAGACTGCTCGACATCATCGATGAAGAGTTCGAAACCACATAGCGCAATTGTTGCTTTCGTTCGCGACCCGATGACGAGGACAAACCGATGCCGGAACCCCAGCAGGACCAGCCCGACCAGCAGGAGAAAATCGTCGATTATCTCCGGCGGGTCACCTCCGACCTCCGACGCGCCAGGCGCCGCCTGGGCGAACTGGAATCCAAGGACAACGAACCCATCGCGATCGTCGGAATGGGCTGCCGGCTGCCCGGCGGCGTCAATTCACCGGAATCCCTCTGGGACCTGGTGCGGTCCGGTGCCGACGCCGTTTCCGGATTTCCCGCGGACCGCGGCTGGGACCTGGAAACCCTCACCGGAAAAGGCGACGGAAGCAGCACCACCCACGAAGGCGGATTCCTCCACGACGCCGCCGAATTCGACGCGGCCTTCTTCGGCATCTCGCCCCGCGAGGCGACCGCGATGGACCCCCAGCAGCGCCTCCTCCTCGAAGTCGCCTGGGAGTCCCTGGAGCGCGCCGGCATCGCCCCCACCTCCCTGCGCGGCAGCAACTCCGGTGTCTTCGTCGGCTCCTACCACTGGGGCGCCCCCTCCGCCGACACCGCCGCCGAACTCCGCGGCCACGCCCTGACCGGCACCGCCGCCAGCGTCCTCTCCGGCCGCCTCTCCTACACCCTCGGCCTCGAAGGCCCGGCCGTCACCGTCGACACCGCCTGCTCCTCCTCCCTCGTCGCCCTGCACCTGGCCACCCAGTCGCTGCGCGCCGGCGAGTCCAGCCTCGCCCTGATCGGCGGCGTCACCCTGCTCGCCGAACCCTCGGTCTTCGTCGAGTTCAGCGCCCAGGGCGGCCTGGCCCCCGACGGCCGTTGCAAGGCGTTCTCCGACGCCGCCGACGGCACCGGCTGGGCCGAAGGCGTCGGCGTCCTCGTCGCCGAACGCCTCTGCGACGCCCGCGCCAACGGACACCGGGTCCTCGCCGTGATCCGCGGCTCCGCCGTCAACCAGGACGGCGCCTCCAACGGCCTGACCGCCCCCAACGGCCCCTCCCAGGAACGCGTCATCCACCAGGCCCTCACCCGGACCGGTCTGACCGCCGCGGACGTCGACGCCGTCGAGGCCCACGGCACCGGCACCCGGCTCGGCGACCCCATCGAGGCCCAGGCCCTGCTCGCCACCTACGGCGAAGCCCACACCGCCGAACAGCCGCTCTGGCTCGGCTCGTTGAAGTCCAACATCGGCCACACCCAGGCCGCCGCGGGCGTCGCCGGCGTCATCAAGATGGTGATGGCGCTGCGGCACGGCTGGCTGCCGGGGACCCTGCACGCCGAGGAGCCTTCCTCGCACGTGGACTGGTCGGCGGGGACGGTGCGGCTGCTCACCGAGGCCCGGGAGTGGCCGGCGACCGGTCGTCCGCGGCGGGCCGCGGTCTCCTCGTTCGGCATCAGCGGCACCAACGCCCACGCCCTGCTGGAGCAGGCACCGGAGCCCACCGACGCCACGGACGACACCGGCACTGCCCCCGCCGCGCTGCCCTGGATCGTCTCCGGCCACACCGAACAGGCCCTGCACGGCCAGGCCGCCGCGCTGACCTCCCGAGTGGCGGACGACGCCGCGCTGCGCCCCCAGGACATCGGCCACACCCTCCACTCGGCCCGCGCGCTGCTCGACCACCGCGCCGTCGTCGTCGCCCCCACCGGCCCCGAACTCCGCGCCGGCACCGAGGCATTGGCCACCGGCCGCGCCGCCAACACCCTGGTGCGCGGCGTGGCGGATGTCGAGGGTCGGACGGTGTTCGTCTTCCCCGGTCAGGGTTCGCAGTGGGTGGGGATGGGTGCGCGGTTGTTGGACGAGGC
>NZ_JBIVXW010000104.1:0-21956 GCF_044769405.1 Streptomyces sp. NPDC090442 | reverse complement strand
CATTCGAACAACCTGCCAGCACCACACCCCCCGGGCCAACGTTCCAACGGCGTGTCACATCACAACGAGGCAAAGGTTCGTTGATGCGGCACTAGGCCGCTGGGCCTGCAAGTCCGCCAAAAACCGAGTGCTCCGGTACGCCGCACCCTTGCTCGTCCTCGTGCTCTGCTCCACCCTCGGCGCCTTCGCCGCCGTGATCTGGCAGACGGAGAGCCACACCTGACCTAGCCACACCACGGCCATGGGAGGCGCCGGATGGCTGAGCCCTTACGACACGACATCACCGGCTGCCACGAGTGCAACGCCGAAGCGCACGCCGACGCACGTGCCGAGCAACAAGCCGAACAACAGGCTAAACAGCGCTACCCCGTAGGGCTCCTCGTTGCGGTCGGCTTCGCCATCCTGGCCGTCATCGCAGCCCACACCGGCCTTATGAAGCTGCTGTCACACCTGTTCTGACCAACCGTCATAGACCCCCGGCGCTGCACGCCGGGCGCGCTCCCTCCATGGGCCCTTTCACACCTTTCAGCCCGTCGGGAGCGCAACGCCACCCGGGCCCCACCCCACCCCGGGCCCGGGTGGCACCACCGCAAGCCACAAGCCCAACTGACCTGAAAGCCAACCGACATGGCGAAGACCCCGCGCCCACTGAAGCGCATCCGCGAACTCCTGGACGTAGAACTGCTCCGGCTCGAACGCCACACCGTCATGCTCAACGGAGCGCCCCAGTTCACCTACTTCCGCCTGTCCACTCTTGGGGGATTCCGCGCCGAATCCCTCGGTGACACCGGATGGTCCGCCCTCAAAAACTCGCGCACAGAGATCCCGCCCCAGATGAAACACATCTGGTTCACCCTGTTCGCCGTCGCAGTCTTGTCTTTCGTCCTCGGAGTCGGTTGGTGAGCCATAAAGCAATCACTACCGCCGTATTCGTGGCCCCCGGAACAAGCGAGTACCACACCACCCACGAATGCGTACGCCTGCAACGGCACGCAAAAGGCACGACGGTGGTCGTCTCCCTCATCAAAGCACGAGGAGCTGGCAAAAAACAGTGCACTCTCTGCCCCAAGTAGCCCCCGGCGCCGCGGATCGCCGTGCGCCCCTCTCCCCCCCTTCAGGAGTGCGCTACATGAAAGAGCGTGATGCCCACTATTCACGGAAACCGCCACCCCCAAGAGTTGCGATCCCCGTCCTGACCGTGGCGCTGCTGTCCATTGCCATTGGGGTGTGGGCGCTGTGCGCAGGCTGATCACGCCAGACCCCCGGCGGGTGCAGGCCGGCCGGGCGCGCTCCTCGCGGTGAGGCCCCAAAAACCACAGGCCCCAGTCCCCTGTTTTGCACGCAGGGGGGACGAAGTGGGGAGCGCGACGCCACCCGGGTCTACCCCCACCCCGACCCGGGTGGTCCAAAATCCCCCGCCCCGCGATCCCTGACGCGGTCGGTTTCCCGGGGCGGGTCAGAAAGAAACACATCTAAGAAAGTGAGCGTCCGTGGCGTTCGGAAAAAAGAGCAGTGACACCGTAAATTCGGTTAAGGCCGATGCTAAGCGGATTGCCAACGGTGACGAAGTCACCCCCGGTCACAATCTGACGTCGGCACAGCGGAAAGCTCTACTGCATGAGGTGCCCGGGGATATCCGTCAGCAGGGGCGGCGCGAAAGCACGCAGGACGAGGCCGCGAGGCGCAAGAAGTAGCAGCGATCGTCAGCGTACCAACGTTGGCGAATAACATCCTTTAACATCCACCCTCACTGATGGACGATCGGGAATTCCTCCAAGTCCGTGAGTCTCAGCGAGGGTGGATGGGCGCCAGGAAATGCGTACTGCCGTAATCCCTAGCATCAGCCATGCACCACTCGACCCCAATCGAGAGGAGCACAATGGGCACGTCCGTACGACTCGCGACCGTTCCACGTGCAGTGATCATGCAGCCCACTACTCTGTGCCTGCCGATGGACTGCACGTACTGCTACCTTCCGCTCCGCAAGATCAAGAACCTCATGCCGCTCCATGTGGCACAGGCCGTGGCGGAGCCCGTCAACGAGTGGGCCGCCAAGGATCCTGCGTTTGAGGTCGTGTGGCATGGTGGCGAACCCCTCTCCGCCGGCCGGGAACATCTGGCAGCGCTCATGGCCCCCTTTGAGAACGTGCAGCACAGCGTCCAGACGAACGCAGCCCTCATCGATGACGCCTGGTGCAAATTCTTGCTGGAGCACGACATGCATGTGGGCGTCAGCATCGACGGCCCCGAGGACATGAACCACCATCGCGTCACCCGTGCCGGCCATCCCGCCTTCCGCGTAATCATGCGAGGCATCCAGCGCTTACGCGCCCACGGGATCCCCTTCTCAGCCATCGCAGTTGTCTCCGACCCTGACCCGGCGACCGCTACCCGCTTCTACGAGTTCTTCGCTGAACTGGGCGTCACCGATCTCGGCGTGAATGTCGAAGAGGAGGAAGGCGTCAACCGCGGCGTACAGGAAGTCGATCCTGCACGGGCAACGGATTTCTGGGCCGCACTCGCAGACGCATGGAGCGCCAATCCGGTAGTCCGCCTGCGGGAGATATCGCGAGTGTTGGGGTTCGCCAGCTCCATCCTCCACGCTCAACCACCGGAGCCTGACCCTGCATCGGCGCTATGGGACCCCTTGCCCACGGTAGCCGTAGACGGCGGCGTGGTCCTGCTCTCCCCCGAACTGGCCGGCTTCAGCGACGAGAGGTTCGGCGACTTCACCACAGGCAACGTGCTCCGTGACCGCCTAGACCTCCTCGTGAGCGACGCCGACACCCGAACCCCTTGGATCACTGAGTTCCGGGATGGAGTGGAAGCCTGCGCACGCACTTGCGGGTACTTCGCGTTCTGCGGAGGGGCGCACCCCGCGAACCGCTACTTCGAGCACGGGGGCCGCATGGACGGCACCCGCACTCGATACTGCACAACCGCAAAAATCGCTCTCCTGGAAGGAGTCACACAACATGTCCACCGCCACCAATGACTTGACCTCCTCAGAGGCCAACACGTCCACAGCAGTTGACCTGATCCTCAGCGCAGGGGACGGCTTCCGTGCTCTGATCGGAGATACGTCGGTCGCCCCGACAGCACAGTTCGACAACCGCCCCACGTGGGACAACGCGGGCAACACCTTCGACAACCGCGCCACTTGGGATAACTGGAGCAAGAAGAAGTAGCAGGCACGAGGGGCAGGCTGCCGCGAGACGGCCTGCCCCTCCCATCTCGAACGCAGGAGCACCACCATGGAAACCCTCACCTTCGGTCGTGTCACCATCACCACGCCTGACCTCAACGAGCCGGGCCTGTACCTGTCTAACGTCAGTACCCTCAACAGCCCACGCGGCATGGTTCAGGACTTCGCGTACGTTGACGCTGACCTGCGCTCGCTCGAAATCGCTGATACTCAGCTCATCACCGGCCGGATCAACGGTGTCCGTTCACAGCGGACGCAGTTCGACGCCCTGAACCTGCACGGTGTGGAGATCACGGGCAGCGACCTCGGTGCAGGCCGCTGGAGTGCCAGCAAGCTGACCCGGGTGGCTCTGCGTGACTGCAAGCTGATGGGCGTCGAACTCGACGGTCTGACGTTGGACGATGTCCTGGTCGAGAACTGCAAACTGGATTACGCCACCTTCGCGGGCGTACGCGCTACCGGCCCCGTGGCGTTCGTCAACTGCGTGCTTACAGAAGCCACGTTCGCTGATTGCGACCTGACCGACGTCGTGTTCTCCGAGTGCACTCTCAGGCTGACCGAGTTCGGAGCGGGCCGATACCGGGATACCGATCTGCGGAGCAGCGACCTCTCCACCATCCGCGGCCTCACGAACCTGAAGAGGGTTCGGATCAACCCGGGACAGCAGGCCGAGCTTGCCGAGGCATTGATGGCCGAGCTCGACATTTCTGTCGGAGACGACTGATCCCAGGAGGTATGGCATGCCCCTGAACATCGCATACATCGACGCAGCCTCATTCCGTGCCCGATGCGAGATTTCCGCAGCCAGGACCGCCCAACGCGACGAGGACGCCTACGAGGCCGGGGCAGTCGTGCCCTCCGGCGCATGGCGCTCCTTGTCTCGGGCAGACGTCGAGCCAATCACCGCCCCCCGCTTTGCCTCAGGCAGCACTCTGGTCGAGATCGTCCGGCCACCATCCCATGAGGGGATACCGCTTGAGAACCTTGCCCATTCCATGGGCGACGCTGACGCGGTATTCCTCGGGCAGGCACTGGCTGAACCTGGGATGGTCACGACCACTAACAACTACCAAGACGGAAAGCTGATCGGGCTTCACCTGGACAACTGGGACAAGCTGAGGTTCGCCGACAGGCACACAGGGCGTCGTAGGCTCTGCCTCAACCTTGGGCCTGGAACCCGATACATCATCCTGGGCACCGTCGATGCACAGGCAGTGTGCCGCACCGTCCACCCCACTGCATACGCGCACCGTTACCCACACACTGAAGACTGCCGAGAGTATGTCGCAAGCGGACGTACGTTTCACATCGTCCGAATACGGCTCGCCCCTGGCGAGGGCTACATAGCGCCGACCGAATACCTCATTCATGACGGATCGACCCATGGTGACCGGCTCCCTTCGACGGCAGCTTTCTGGCTTGGCCATTGGCCGCGCGGAATCCTTCCATCGTTGGTCTAGCAGGGGCTTCCCAACCGTGGAGCCCCTTCATCGAAGCGCCAATTTTTCTATCTTTCCTGCGGTGCCGGGTTGTTGCTCGTGCCTCAGGTTCGAAGCGGGGCGGTGCCCTGCCCGGGGGGCTATGCGGCACGGGTGTGCGTATGATGTGCCTACAGGCTTCATGGGGCCACCCAGGTCGAAGCACATCATCAGGCCCAGCAGCACCCCGAGGATCACCGCGTTGGCGCCGGAGAGGTCGGAGAGCCAGCCGGTGAGCGCCTTTTGGAGCGCGGCGATCGGCTTGCCGACCACCAGGAACATCAGGAAGCCCACCAGCGCCGAGGAGACCAGCGGGATCACCACCACCGGCATGATCCCGCGCAACACCGGTGGCACGCTGACCCGTTGGATCGCCTGGACCACCGCGCCCGCCAACAGGCCGGCGATCAGCCCGCCCAGGAAGCCGGCGTTGACGGTCAGCGCGATCGCGCCGCCGACGAAGCCGGGGACGAGCCCGGGGCGGTCGGCCATCCCGTAGGCGATGAAGCCGGCCAGGACCGGGACGAGGAACCCGAAGGCGGTGCCGCCGATCTGGAAGAGCAGCGCCGCCCAACTGGCCGACTCGGTCCACACGAAGTGCTGTGCCACCGACGGGGCCTTGTCGACGGCGTAGCCGCCGATGGCGAAGGCCAGGGCGATCAGCAGGCCGCCGGCGGCGACGAACGGGACCATGTAACTGACGCCGGTCATCAGCCACTTGCGGAGCCGGGTGGCGTAGCCGTCGGCGGCCTCGGCGCCCCTGTCCATGGGGGCGGCGGGGCCGGCGGGGGCCGCGGTGGTCTCTCCGCGGGCCGCCTTCGCCCGCAGTTCGGCGATGAGTTCGGCGGGGCGGTTGATGCCCGCCTTCACCCCGACGTCGACGACCGGCTTGCCGGCGAACCGCTCGCGGTCCCGCACCTCGACGTCATGCGCGAGGAGCACGCCGTCGGCGGCCGCGACCAGCTCCGGGTCCAGGCGCCGGAAGCCGGCCGACCCCTGGGTCTCCACGGTGAGTTCGACGCCGGCCGCCCGGGCGGCCTTCTCCAGCGACTCGGCGGCCATGTAGGTGTGCGCGATGCCGGTGGGGCAGGAGGTGACGGCGACGATGCGGAAGGGGGCGGGGGACGGGGCGGTGTCGGCGGGGGTGGGCTCGGCTGCCGCCGGCTCATCCGCCTGCGGTTCGTCCGCCGCCGGTCCGTTTTCCGCCGTCGGTTCGGCCGCCGTGGGCTCGGCGGGTACGGGCGCGGCCGCCGCCGGCTCCTCGCCGCGGATGAGCGCCGCGGCGCGCGCCGGCTCGGTCTCCGACCGCAGCGCGCCCGTGAACGTCTCGTCCATCAACTGCCGGGCCAGCGACGAGAGGATCGACAGATGGTCCGCGTCGCCGCCGGTCGGGGCCGCGATCAGGAAGATCAGGTCGGCCGGGCCGTCCGCGGCGCCGAAGTCGATGCCGGCCGCGCTGCGCCCGAAGGCCAGCGTCGGCTCCGTCACATGCGCACTGCGGCAGTGCGGGATCCCGATGCCGCCGTCCAACCCGGTCGGCATCTGGGCCTCCCGGGCGGCCACGTCCGCCAGGAAGCCGTCGAGGTCGGTGACCCGCCCGGCGGCGGCCATCCGCTGCGCCAGCGAGCGGGCCGCGGCGTCCTTCGTTGCGGCGGACCGGTCGAGTTCGAGGTCGACCAGGTCCGCGGTGATCAGCTCACTCATCGCGGGCTCCCTTGCGCGCGGCACCGCCGGACGGGCGGTGGGGACGGGGTGAGAGGGGACGGGGCGGCAGGGCTCCGGTCGGTGCGGGGTCGGCCGGAAGTAGCGGGGGAGGAAGGGGAGTTGACGGCCGGGGGGCGGGCACCGGCTCCGTCAACGGCCGGTCGAGCGGTACGTCCGCGGTCACCGTGACCCGCCCCGGGGCCAGGTCCGACGGCGTCGGCATCAGGCTGCCGGGCAGCTGCACGGCGGCCGCGCCGTGTGCCACCGCGGCCGCCAGTGCCGGGGCGCCGCTGCCGCCCGCGGCGAGGAAGCCGGCGAGCGAGGCGTCCCCCGCGCCGACGTTGCTGCGCACCGCGGTGA
The DNA here is from genome assembly GCF_044769405.1 of Streptomyces sp. NPDC090442. NCBI lineage: Bacteria > Bacillati > Actinomycetota > Actinomycetes > Kitasatosporales > Streptomycetaceae > Streptomyces > Streptomyces sp. NPDC090442. Next base: position 15,209 of record NZ_JBIVXW010000104.1, on the reverse strand, counting down.
CCGGGGCGCTGCCGAAGTGGACGCCGTCCGCGTCGACGAGGAGCTGCCCGTCGGCGCCCAGCGAGGCCAGGACCGCGCGGGCGCCGCAGGAACGGAGCTCCTCGGCGGCCGCGACCGCGTCCCCGAGAGTGGCCAGCGGGCGGCCGACGGCCCCGGCGAGCTCCTCGGCGTTCGGCTTGACGACGTCGGGGCGTTCGCGGAGCGCCGCGGTCAGCGACGGGCCCGAGGTGTCCAGGGCGATCCGGGCGCCGGCGCGGTGCGCGCGGGCGACCAGTTCGGCGTACCACTCGGGCGCGAGGCCGCGCGGCAGGCTGCCGCAGCAGGCGATCCAGTCGGCGCCGGCGGAGCGCTCGCCGACCGTGGTCAGCAGCGCCTCGGACTCGTCGGCGGTGAGCTCGGGACCGGACGCGTTGATCTTCGTCAGGGTGCCGTCGGGCTCGGCGACGGCGATGTTGGAACGGGTCTGGCCGGCCACCGGGACGCCCGCCACCTCGATGCCCTCCTCGCGCAACAGCCCGGCCAGCGCCGCGCCCGCCGGGCCGCCCAACGGGAGCACGGCGAGGGTGCGGTGCCCGGCGGCGGCGACCGCCCGGGAGACGTTGACGCCCTTGCCGCCGGGGTCGATCCGGTCGGCGGTGGAGCGCAGGACGGCGCCGCGCTCCAGGGTCGGGACCTCGTAGGTGCGGTCGAGGCTGGGGTTGGGGGTGACGGTAAGGATGATCATGGGCGTTCCGGTCCGGCGGTGAGGGGGTGGGGGTGCGGGTGGCGGGGGCTGTCGCGCCCGGTCAGGCCCGGATGACTTCCGTTCCGGCGCGTTCGATGGCGAGGGCGTCCGCGGGGCTGAGCCCGGTGTCGGTGATCAGCAGGTCCACGTCCGACAGTTCGCCGAAGCGGGCGAAGTGCTGCTGCCCGAACTTGGCGGAGTCGGCCAGCAGCACCACCCGCCGGGCGGCGGCGATCAGCGCCCGCTTGACCGCGGCCTCGGCGAGGTCGGGGGTGGTCAACCCGCCGTCGAGACCGAAGCCGTTGGTCGCCAGGAAGAGCACGTCGGCGTTGATCTCCCGGTAGGAACGCAGCGCCCACTCGTCGACCGCGGCCCGGGTGCGGTGCCGGATCCGGCCGCCGACGAGGTGGAGGGTGAGGCCGGGGTGGTCGGCGAGGCGCGCGGCGACCGGCAACCCGTGGGTGACGACGGTGAGTTCGGCCTCCAGCGGGATCTCGGCGGCGAGCCGGGCGGCGGTGGTGCCGGCGTCGAGGATCACGCTGCGGGGGCCGTCGCCGCCGGGCAGTTCGGCCAGCGCGGCGCGGGCGATGCGCTGCTTCTCGTCGGCGGCGACCGCGTCCCGCTCGGCGAGGTCCGGCTCGAAGTCCAGCCGGCCGGCCGGGATGGCGCCGCCGTGTACCCGCCGGACCAGGCCGGCGCGGTCCAACGCCTTCAGATCGCGCCGCACGGTCTCGGCGGTGACCTGGAACTCCTCGGCGAGGGAGAGCACATCGACCCGCCCGCTCTCACGGGCGAGCCGCAGGATCTCCTGCTGGCGCTCGGGTGCGTACATCTGCGTCTGTGTCCGTTCCATGCCCGAACCTGTGGTTTTCCGGGATGCTACCGCCATCATTCCGACAAGTAAACAGATTCGGGCAATCAATCGGACCCAAACGGGCATGCCGACGGAGGAGAGCACGAAAACGGGACGCACGAGGGGGGGGCGGGCGCGGGCCCGACGCGGCATGGCGCCGCCGCCAGTCGTCGGCCGACGGCCGTCGGGCACACAACAGCCCCGATGCCGCTTCGGCACCGGGGCTCGCCCACGCGAAATCACCGCGCGCTCAGGGCGCGTACGGCCCGCACCGGCTCACGGCCGCACGGAATCACCACCCGCCGACCCGCGCAGCGGCCGGCCGCGGCGCACCCCCAACGGGCGCGCCTCCTGCGGAACGGGAGGACCGGGAGGACCGGGACGCGGCTCAGGCCGCCGCGTCGAACCCGGTGTCCCGCGCCATCCGCTTCAACTCCAGCAGCGCGTGCTTCTCGATCTGCCGGATCCGCTCACGGGTCAGACCGTGCTGCTTGCCGACCTCGGTCAGCGTGCGCTCCCGGCCGTCCTCGATGCCGTAGCGGGCCTTGATGATCGACGCGGTGCGCTGGTCGAGGCGGTCGATCAGGTCCTCCAGCTCCTCGCTGCGCAGCAGCGTGAGCACGGACTGCTCGGGGGAGGCCGCGGAGGTGTCCTCCAGCAGGTCGCCGAACTGGGTGTCGCCGTCGTCGTCGACCGACATGTTCAGGCTGACCGGGTCGCGGGCCCAGTCCAGGACGTCGGTGACCCGGGCGGCGGTGGAACCGAGCTCGCCGGCCACCTCCTCCGGCTCGGGGTCGCGGCCGTTCTCGCGGTTGAACTCGCGCTGCACCCGGCGGATCCGGCCGAGCTCCTCGACGAGGTGGACGGGGAGCCGGATGGTGCGCGACTGGTCGGCGATGGAGCGGGTGATGGCCTGGCGGATCCACCACGTCGCGTACGTGGAGAACTTGAAGCCCTTGGCGTAGTCGAACTTCTCGACGGCGCGGACCAGGCCGGCGTTGCCCTCCTGGATCAGGTCCAGCAGCGGGAGGCCGGAGCGCGGGTAACGGCGGGCCACGGCGACGACCAGGCGCAGGTTGGACCGGATGAAGACGTCCTTGGCCCGGTCGCCCTCGGCGGCCAGCGCTTCGAGCTCCTCACGGTCGGCACCGGCGGCGTTGCCGTCGGTGATCTCGCCGTCCAGGATCTGCCGGGCGTACACGCCCGCCTCGATGGTCTGGGACAGCTCCACCTCCTTGGCCGCGTCGAGCAGCGGCGTGCGCGCGATCTCTTCGAGGTACATGCCGACCAGGTCGCGGTCGGCGATGTCCCCGCCTGCTGCGCGAACGCTGTTGGCCTCGTCGGAACCGGAAGTGCTGGCCTGACGACGGGCGACGGCACGGGTTGCCATGCGGGTGCTCCCTTTGCGCTGAGTCGGTCGCGGGACGGTGGGGCGGGTCGTCGGGTTCGGGTACCGCCTGGTGGCCGGCCGAATGACCCGTCCGAAGGAAACAACGGCTGGAATCCGGACAGAATTCCCCTGCCGCGCCCCAATTTTTCTGATCTTGCAGTACCCTGCGCTGCCACTAGGGAGGGCGGGCGATGCACGGACGCGGGGAAACGCAGGTCAGGGCGGGCGCCGAGACGGACCTCACGGCCCTCACGGATCTCTACAATCACTACGTCCGTGAGACGGCCATCACATTCGACACGGAGCCCTTCAGCCCCGCACAACGTCGCCCGTGGTTGCTCTCCCACCCCAAAGACGGCCCGCACCGCCTTCTGGTTGCGCAGGGCGGCGACGGCACCCTCCTCGGCTACGCGACCAGCGGCCCCTTCCGCACGAAGGGCGCGTACGCGACCTCCGTGGAGACCAGCGTCTACTGCGCGCCGGAAGCCACCGGCCGGGGCGTCGGCACGCTCCTGTACGGCGCGCTCTTCGCGGCACTGGCGGACGAGGACGTGCACCGCGCCTACGCCGGGATCGCCCAGCCCAACGAGGCGTCCGCCCGCCTGCACGCCCGCTTCGCCTTCCGGCACATCGGGACGTTCGCTCAGGTGGGCCGGAAGTTCGACCGCTACTGGGACGTGGCCTGGTACCAGAAGGACCTGCGGTAGGCGGGCGGCCGGCCGCCATCGGCCGCGGCCACCGGCCCGGTTGGCGCCCGCTGATCCAGTTGACGCCACCGGCCCCCGGGTGTCGCCTGGACTGGAAGAGGGCGAACGAGAGGAGCCCGTCATGGACCAGCACGCGCACGGCGACCAGCCCGTCCACGGCGAGGGGCTGCCCGAGACGGCCCGCTCGCACGGCACCGTCGAACCGGAGCACGGCGCAACGGTCTCCACCCGCGCGGAGCGCTCCGCCACGGACACCGGGCGCCGCGTTCCGCTCCGCGTGACCCTCCCGGTCATCGCGGCGGTCTGCTTCGGCTGCTACACGATCTGGATGGCCCACACCGGCGGGACCAGCGGCGGCCGCGCCGCACTGCTCGGGCTGATCGCGGCGGTGGTCACCGGCGTACTCGGCGTGACGCTGGTGCACTTCCAGTCGACGATGCTGACCGAGACCCGGGCCGTGGCCTACGGCGCGCTCTTCGGCGCGTCGATGGGCTGGCTCTACTCCCTCGGCGGCAGCGCCCCCTCGGTCCTGCAGTCGGTGGCCTGGGGCCTGGGCATGTTCGGCGTGATGTTCCTCGTCTCCCTCTACGTCTTCCGGACCCATCGCGTGCGCGAGCCGCACGGTCCGCACCGCCCGCACGCGGCACGGCAGCACCGTCCGCACGCGGCGCACTGAGCGCCCGCCCCGCGCCGCCCGCTAACCCGGGCGGCGCGCTCGCGTCCGCACTCCCCGGCGCTCGCGTCCTCGTCCGTCCAGCAGTCGTGTCCTCACCCCTCCCGTAGCTGCGGATCCTCCGACGTCCGCCGTATGGTGCGCAGCGGCCGGCCGGGCCGCCAGACCTCCAGCTTCAGGAACGGCGGCTCGACGGACGTCCGCACCACCTCCGTCAGCTCCGCCCGGAAGAGGTGGAACGGCTCGGGCGGCTTGACCGCCGCCGCGTACCGGGCCTTCAGCCCGGGGTCGGTCTCCTCCACCGCCCGGCCGGCGACCCGGACGTCGCCATCGGCCAGCTCTCTCCCGCCACCGGGGTTGGCGTGCAGCGCGAAGCGGGGGTCCCGCCGCAGGTCCAGCGCCTTACGGGAGCCGGTCATCATGCCCAACCACAGCTCGCCGTGTCGGAAGTCCGCCTCCAGCCCGGTCAGCCGCGGCGCACCGTCCGCGCGCAGCGTGGCCAGGACGTGGTGTCGATACGCCTCGAACCGCTCCCGCACGGCCGCCGCGAACCCCGGCACCGCCGCCTCGACCGCCGCCCAACCGACCACTCTCCGGCGGCCGTTCGCCCCGCTCCCAGTCTCCCTCGCGCTCCCGATGCCGCTCCCGCTCCGCTGCCTCTCGCCACTCGTCATGGAGGCAAGCCTCCCGCCCATACCCGACACCTCCTGTCCGGAATCCCGCGCCGATGGCGTCCACTTCGCCCCAACGCCCCTCCGCATCCCATGACTTCAGCATCGCACCCACCACTGACAACGCCCCGGCGACGGCGTTGCCCACGCAACGCCCCGGCCGCCGACGCCCTCGCGGATCGCCCCCGCCGTACGACCAACGCCGTAGTCCCGCCGGCCGGTTCGGGTTCCGTCCGTGGTCCGTTACCCGGCGTCGGGGCGCGGACCTAGCCTCGGGCCATGGATACGACGAGCGGCACACTCGACGAAGCCCTGGAGCGCCTGCACGCCACCGGCCCCGAGTTCCGGGGCTTCCTCGCCAACCACGGCCCGATGGCCGTCGAGGCCCTGGTCCGCCACGGCCGGGCGAACGCCGTCCACCGCTGGCTCGACCTCTACGCGGCCCAGTTGGAGGACGTACCGAGCCCTCGGACCCCGCTCACCGACGCCAACTGGCGGGAGGCGCTGGGCGATCCGCTGCGGGTCACCGACTGGACCACGTACCTGACCCGCCAGGTCGCCGAGCGCCCCTGGCGCGAGGTGCTCGCCGAGTGGTGGCCCCGTCTGCTGCCCGGCATCGCGGGCGCCGCGACCCACCCGGTGATCCGCGTCGGCCACGCCGTGCGCACCCTGCTGGAACAGGGCGAAGAGGAGCCGCGGATCGTCGAGTTGGCGCACGCCATCGGCTACTGGGCGGCCCGCCACACCACCCTGCCGGTCTCCGTGCAGCCGCGCGGCACGACCCCGCCCGACGCGGCGCTGGCCGGCCTTCCGCACCTCCACGGCCAGCGGCTGTCGGTGGTCGAGGGGCTGCCCCAACTCGCCCACACGGAGGGCTGGTCCGACGCGGCGGACGCGCTGCGCGCGCCACGGGACCCGGAGGACGCGCGCGACCAACTGGCCGCACTGGTACGGGCCGCCACCCACCGCTACCTGGACTACGGCCACGGCGACGAGATCCTCCTGGTGCACTCGGCCACCGCCCCCAACGCGGTGCTGCGCACCCTCCCGGTGCTCCCCCGCGAGCTGTGGGCGCCCTCGCTCACCGCCGCCTGGGCGGCGAGCGCCGCCCTCACCTCCGTCTACTCCGCCGACGAGCCACTGCCGGCCCTCAAGGCGGGCGCGGTCACCCCGGAAGAGGTCTTCGAACGGGCCGCCGCGCACGGCGACGCGCATGCGATCAAGATGACCGACACCGCCCTCGACGTCGCCTCCTGGGCGGCGGACGGCGACGACCGCGCCCTGGCGGCCGCGCTCCGCTCGCAGGAGCTGATCACTCCCGGCGAGGGGTGAGCACGGCGAGCACCCCGGAGCCGGCGGGCCGGTGCCGGTCCACCGGTTCCAAACCGCCTCCGTCCCGCCCCGAAGCGCCGCATCTCAGCCGAAGACCTATTGTTAAAACTTAAATAACTCTCGAAGCGGTGAGAGAGTGGATGGCATGAGCAACGAACCCGCGACCGAGCCTCGCTGGCTCGACGACGAGGAGCAGCACGCCTGGCAGGCGTACCTCCACGCCACCACGCTGCTGGAGGACCACCTCGACCGTCAGCTCCAACGTGACGCCGGGATGCCGCACGTCTATTACGGCCTGCTCGTCCAGCTCTCGCGCGCGCCGCGGCGCCGCATGCGGATGACCGAGCTGGCCCAGAACGCCAAGATCACCCGGTCCCGCCTCTCCCATGCCGTCGCCCGCCTGGAGAAGAACGGCTGGGTCCGCCGTGAGGAGTGCCCCTCCGACAAGCGGGGCCAGAACGCCTATCTCACCGACGAGGGGATGCGGGTCCTGGAGAAGGCGGCCCCCGGACACGTCGCAGCCGTCCGGGCCGCGATCTTCGACCGCCTCACACCGGAACAGGTCGGCCAACTCGACGCGATCTGCTGCGTGATCGCGGACGGCCTCCAACCCCAAGGCGCCGACCTCCCCTGGCTCCGCTGACGCCCGGCGGAACGAGGGAAGGCCGGCGCAACGCCACGCCTTCGAGTGGTTTCACCCACGGGCCTACGGGCCTAGGGGCGTACGGATCTACGAGGACCCGCGGCGCCCACGGCCCATACGGGACCGGGGGCACGGTGCGGACCGGGGCACCGCACCGGCGGGGGCGCGGGGTCGCCGCGCGCTCCTGCGCCCGCCAACCCCGCGCCCCCGTGCCGTCATCGCACCGTGATCGGCGCCCTCAGTGCGCCATCACCGGGACCTGCACCTCCGACTCGTCGCCCGCGGCGTCGTCCGAGGAGGCCACCGGCGAACCGCCGCCCGGCCGCCCGGTGTTGACGAGCGTGAAGGCGAGCACCGCCGCCAGGGCCAGGATGCCCACCGCCCACCAGATGGCGGTGGTGTAGCCGTGCACCATCGACTCAAGCTTGAGCAGGTCGGCCGAGCGGGCGCCGGCCGCGTGCGCCGTCGCGTACGCGGTGGTGGCGCTGGCCGCGATGGTGTTCAGCAGTGCGGTGCCGATCGCGCCGCCGACCTGCTGCGAGGTGTTGACCATCGCGGAGGCGACGCCGGCGTCCCGCGGCTGGACCCCGTGCGTGGCCAGCGACATGGCCGGCATGAACGCGGTGCCCATGCCGAGGCCCATCAGCACGAAGCCGGGCAGGATCAGCCCCGGGTACGACGTGGTCAGGTCGATCTGGCTCAGCACCAGCATGCCGAGCGCGGCGACCGTGAAACCGGGAGCCATCAGCAGCCGCGGCCGCACCCGGGTCATCAGCCGCGCGCCGATCTGCGTGGAGCCGGTGATCATGCCCGCGACCATCGGGAGGAAGGCCAGGCCGGTCACCACCGGCGTGTACCCCTTCACGATCTGCAGGTAGTAGGTCAGGAACAGGAAGAGCCCGAACATCCCGATCACGGCCAGGCCGAGCGAGGCGTAGACCCCCGCGCGGTTCCGGTCGGCGACCACCCGCAGCGGCAGCAGCGGCGCCGCCACCTTCGACTCCACGAGGACGAACGCCAGCAGCAGCACGGCCGCCGCGACGAACAGGCCCAGCGTCGGGCCGGCCAGCCAGCCGTCGGACTCGGCGCGGGTGAACCCGTAGACCAGCGAGACCAGGCCGAGCGTCGCCAGGATGACGCCGGGCACGTCCAGACGGGAGCGGTTGCGGCCCTCCGCGGGCTCGCGGATGACCAGGACGGCGCCGGTCGCGGCGACCACCGCGAACGGGATGTTGACGAAGAACGTCCAGCGCCAGTTCATGTACTCGGTCAGCACACCGCCGAGGATCAGCCCGACCGCGCCACCGCCACCGGCGATCGCACCGAAGATGCCGAACGCCTTGGCGCGCTCCCGGGCTTCGGTGAAGGACACCGCGAGCAGGGACAGCGCGGAGGGCGCCAGCAGCGCGCCGAAGACGCCCTGGAGCGCCCGCGCGCCCAGCAGCATCGTTTCGTTGGCCGCGGCCCCGCCGAGCGCGGAGGCCACCGCGAAGCCGATCAGCCCGATGATGAAGCTCCGCCGACGGCCCCACAGGTCGGCGATCCGGCCGCCGAAGAGCAGCAGCCCGCCGAAGGCGAGGGCGTAGGCGGTGATGACCCACTGCCGGTTGGCGTCGCTGATCCCCAGGTCCTGTTGGGCCGAGGGCAGCGCGATGTTCACGATCGTCGAGTCGAGGACGACCATCAACTGGGCGAGGGCGATGAATATCAGCGCTTTCCAGCGCCGTGGGTCGACGGACGGGAGGGTTTCAGGCATGACGGGGTCCACCTAGTGGTGCGTAACGGAACGAGAGGACGCTCCAGCGGCCTGGGGAGCTCCGGGAGTTGCGGAAACTCGGGAGCCCGAGGAGCGCTGGGACGCCCAGGGGGAACTGGGAGAAGTGGGGGGAACTGAGGGAACTGGCTGGAAGCAGAGGGGGGACGTGCGGGGAGGTGCGGGCGGGGACATACGGGTCCGACGAGTCGGGCGGGGCAGACAGGTCGGACGGGTCAGACGGGTCAGGTGGTTCGAACGGGAGCGGAGGTCACTGCGCCCGCGGGGGACGGAGGCATCGGGCGGTGGTGCCCAGAGGGAGGAGCGCGACGGGCCGGCAGCTACCGGACCCCGCACCTCCCGGCCCCACGGCGCCTCAGGTCCTCCAACGTGGCGGCGGCACCGGGCAGTTCGGATCGGCCCGGCGCCCGCAGACCGTCCAGGAACAGCTGGAGGTGCCGGTGCACGAACCCGTCGAAGTCGAGGCAGGCGCCGCCGGGCAGCGGGCGGGTGAGCTGGGTGAGCGCGACCATCAGGTCACCGACGGCGATGTCGGTGCGCAGTTGGCCGCTGTCACGCGCGGCGCCCATGACGGCCTCCACGGCCGCGTCCAGGCGCTCGCGCGCGGCGAGCAGTTCGGGACGGGCGTGGTCGACGCCGTCGGAGAGCAGCGGACACAGCGCGCCGATCCGCTCCTCCACCGCGTCGTGGGCGAAGCGCCGCAGCGCTTCGAAGGCATCCGGCTCCTCGGCGAGTGCGCGCTCCGCGCGGTCCGCGATACGGGACATGACGGAGAGCGTGACGTGGTGGATCAACTCCTGGCGATCGGCGAAGTGACGGTAGAGCGTCGCATTGCCGACACCCGCGCGTCGAGCGATTTCATCGAGCGGGACCTCGGCCCCGAACTCGACCATCGTCTCCCGCGCGGCCGCGATGATCCGCTCGCGGTTGCGCACCGCGTCGGCCCGCAGCCGCGGCGCTGCACACGTCAGACCCACCGTGGTCACGTCGGCACACTCCCTTCGCTGTCACCGCATCCACCGAGCCCGGGACGGCCCCGGAACCGGAGAAGCTCCTCTGGAACCGGGGACCCACCGCCGGCACCGGCCCCCAGAAGCGGAACCGGAACCGGGGAAGCACTCCCCGCTTCCTCCAACACCCAGCTAAACGGGGACCGGTTCCCCGGATATTTCCCGACCGGCATGTGACCTGGGACACGCGCCCGCGACCGCCCCCGAACACGGGCCCGCCCCGAGCACACCCCCGCCCCCTCCCGCCACCCGCACCGGGCAGCCGGCGTAAGCCCGCCCCGCCAGCCATCCGCACCACACCGCCCCTCCATTTGACGCATCCCCACGCGCGAGCGACCATCCGCCGCCGCAGGCTGAACACCATGAGTCAGATGGCACCCGCACCATGAGGCGAAGGGCAGGCCCACACCCCGTCAACCACACCGCGGAGACCGGCAAACACCTCGCAGACTCCCCGCAGACACCGGCAAGTACGAGGCAGCCCCATGCGCACCCTGACGCACACGCTCTGCGCCGCCCTGGCCACGACCGTCACCTGTGCGGCCGCGGCCATCGCCCTGACCACGCCCCCCGAAGCCGTCGCGGCCACACCCCCACCGCCCCACGACCCGCACACCACGCCCCCCTCCACTCCCGCACCGCACGCCACCCACACCAAGCCGGTCCCCGCACCCCCCAGCACCCCCAAACCCACCAGCCCGGCCAGCACCACCAAACCCACCAGCCCGGTCACCACCCACCCCGCCAAGCCGACCGACCCTGCCAAGCCCACCAGCCCCGCCAAGTCCACCAGCCCTGCCAAAACCACCGTCCCCGCCAAGCCCACCGTCCCCCCGAAGCCCCCCATTTCCACTCCCACTCCCAGTCCCGCCCCCAGTCCCGCTCCCGCTCCCACGCCCTCACCCCCGCGCATCGCGCCCCGTAAGCCCCCGGCCCCGCCCGCCCCGGCGCGCCCCAGCGGCCCCTGTGCCCTCCCCGGCATCACCGACAACGTCTCCGAGGCCGCCCCCACCCCCGCCGGCTACGCCCGCGCCTCCGGCACCGTCCGGGCCCTGACCCTCTTCGTCGACTTCCCGGACGCCCCCGCCACCCTCTCCCCCATGGCGCGCTTCGCCGAGTTCTTCCCGGCCGCGACCGACTACTTCCGGGTCAGCTCATACGGGCGGATGACCTACGTCCCCAAGCCCCTCTTCCGCTGGATCCGGATGTCCCACCCGTTGGCGGCCTACGGCATCAACCGGGGCGCCAACTTCGACCCGTCCTCGAACACCGGCTACTACGCCCTGGCCCGCGAACTCGTGCACGCCGTCGACCCGTTCGTCGACTTCCGCGACTACGACGTCATCAACGTCATCGCCTCCCCCAACGCGGGCCCGCCCGCCACCCGCACGGTCTGGTCGGTCACCTTCAGCGGCGGCGACCTGGGGATGAAGACCGGCCGCGGGGCGCCCTTCCGGAACGTCTCGTTCATCTGGAGCCGGCAGACGGGCCTGAGCGCCTTCCGGGTCCTCAACCACGAGAACGCGCACGCCTTCGGCCTGCCCGACCTCTACTACAACAACGACCACGACGGCCCGACCCCGGTGGGCCACTGGGACCCGATGGACGAGGACTGGGGGCCGAGCAACGACTTCTTCGGCTGGCACAAGTGGAAGATGGGGTGGCTCACCCCTGGCCAGGTGCACTGCGCGCCGGCGGGCGGCGCGCCCGCCGAACACGTCCTGTCGCCGATCTCCACTCCCGGCGGCGCCAAGATCGTCGTCGCCCCGACCGGCCCGCACACCGCGTTCGTCGTAGAGGCGCGCGCCAGCGGCCTGTTGGACCCGATCGTCTGCCGCCCCGGCATCCTCGTCTACCACGTGGCCACCAACGTCCCCACGGGCCGCGCCCCCATCCGCGTCGTCGACGCCACCCCGCACAGCCGCGGCTGCTACGGCGACGCCCGTTACGTCGACCCGGACATGACGGACGCCACCTTCCGCCCCGGCGAGACCTACACCGACCGCGTCAGCGGCGTCGGCGTCACCGTCCTGACCGAGAACACCGACGGCACCTACCGCGTCCGCGTCACCCCCGCGCACGCCGCGGCACCGCCCCACCCCCCGCTGACCCGGCCCCACCCCGGCTAACGCCCGCCCTCCTCCTTCCAGTGCCGCCGCCCGATGCTGATCAACCGCAGTTGCCGTCGCGCCCGCCACACCACCCGCCCGACCGCGTCCTCGCCGCCCTCCTCCCGGGCGTCGAGCAGCTCCGCCGCGGTCGTCACCAGCCGGTCGACGTACAGTTCGGCCAGCATCCGCACGTCCTCGTCCCGCCAACCGGCCGACACCTGCTGCGACTTGAGCGCCTCCGCGACCTCCGTCACGAACCGCTCCAGCTCCTCCGCGATGGCGTGCCGCACGGCCCGCACGCCGCCGCGCCGCTCGCGGGCCACGAACCGTACGTGCGCGGGGTGTTCGCGCACGAGCCGCTCGACCACCGCGACCGTGCGGTCTATCCGCTCCTCCGCCGCGTCCTGCTCGGCGAGGATCGCCCGCACCATCGCGTGCAGGCTGCCCAGCGCCTCCTCGACGAGCGCCACGCCCAACTCCCCCAGATCCCGGAAGTGTCGGTAGAACGCGGCCGGGGCGACGCCCACCACCCGGGTCACCTCACGCAACCCCAGGCTGCTCAGGCTCTGCTCCGCCAGCAGCCCGAGCGCCGCGTCCAGCAGCGCCTGACGGGTCTTCTGCTTCTGCGCCTGGCGGACTCCGCCCTCACTGTGACTCATGTCATCCAGTAAACAACCGTTCTCCGAAGCGCTCCACCCACCCCCGGTCGTACACTGAGGAAGTCAGTGAACAACTGTCCGCTGAAGCTCCCCGTGGGCCCCTACCCGGCCCGCCCCGGAGTCGGCCCTTCCGGAAAGGCAGACCATGCTCTTCCTCGTCGCAGCCCTCCTCCTGATGGGGATCGCGCTGGGCACCGCGGCGCACCTCCCCGTCCCGGTCACCCTCGCCGCCGGCGCCGCCATCGCCGTCTGGCTCCTCGTCTTCTACCTGCGCGAACGCCGCCACCACACCGAGGGGACCCCCCGATGACCACCCTCACCAGCCCCAAGCCCGCCGCCCGCCTCGACGCGGACGGCATGGCCGTCGCCTCCTTCGTCCTCGGCCTCGTCGGCACCCTGGTCCTCAACCTCGTCCTGGGCCCCTGCGCGCTGGTCCTCGGCGCCCTCGCCCTGACCCGCGGCACCACCCGCCGCGGCCGCGCCGCCCTCGGCCTCGCCCTCGGCGCCGCCGACCTGCTGCTCCTCGCGGCCCTCACCGCCGCCGACGGCACCCTCAGCTGGCACCTCGGCTGACCCACCGAACCGCCCGCACCCACCCGTGCCACACCGGCCATCCGCTACGCTTGTCGCCGGATCGGATCACCCCGATCCCCCCGCCTCCGTGGGGCTTGTAGAAAACTCCGTCGTCGCAGGTCAGAGGTGGGCGCCGCGAGGCAAGCGCAACGGCCGACTGTGGTTCTGGGAACGCTGAGGCCATCGCTGCAGGTCAGGCTCGGGGTTTGACGGTTTCAACAGTGGGCTTGAACGAATCGGCGCTGGCTCAGCGGTTCAGTGCATAGGCGCTGCTGGCGTGCTTTCACGCGGTGAGGCGTCGAGCTTGGGCGCATGACCCGGCTTCCTTCCTGTACACCGCGCTTTGTCCTGATCGCTTTGCTCTCCTATGACGGCCAAGCGGTTTTGTTGTGCCGTCCAGGTGGCGCGGAGGCTTGGCGGCCGGTGCACATCACCCTGCCCGAGGGGCACACCGTCGCGGCATCGGTGCGGCGATGGGTTCGGTGCGCCTATATCGGTGAGGTGCGGTGGGGCTCGGTCACGGGGCGCCTGCGAGTGCCGCGACATGGCGTCGGCCCGTTGGAGGCGGAGGTTGTCATCGTGAAGGCGACCGCGCCGGTGGGTGCCGGGCAGTTCGGTGCGTCGGCGTGCTGGTGGCCCCTGGCCCGGTTGCCCGAGTCTGGTGTGGCCCTGTTTCCCATGGAGCTCGGGCTTTTGCTCCAGGGGTACGTCGAGGGCTGGATTCCGGACGGGGAAATCACTTTGGACGCGTAGTCACTGGTCGGCGTGTTCAGCACGCTGGACTGCGGCGCGGACGGCGTGGGGGCCGGGCCAGAGCTGGTGGCTTAGGGCGTCCTCTAGGCGGATGAGGGTGCCGATGTCGGGGAGGACGTCGCCGGTCAGGACGCGGGCGACGGTGGAGTGGGCGATGCCGGCGCGGCTGGAGACGTCTCTGAGGGATAGTTCGCGGGTGGTCAGGAACTGGTCGAGGTTGCGGGCCAGAAGTAGACCGCAGTGGGCGCTGAGCGGGGCGCCGGGCATGAGGGTGGTCTCGGGCCAGATGCCGTGGAGGATGTAGCGGCGGGGGTTCTTGTCGTTGCTGCTCCTGGGCATGGGCTGATAGTGCCACGGCACGGCCCCGTGGTTTCACACTGCGCGGTCGGGGATATGAATGCCGGCCTGGCACGACCGCACCGTCGTTGGGCGCGGGGCGGGTTCTGCGGACACGCTGCGCGGAGCGCATGGGATGGCGCCCAGGTATGCATAACCCGAGTATGCAAAACGGGACGTCCGCGAGTCACCGAAGGTCCATGAATAGGCCCCTTAACAGCCCAACTGCCCTGATTTCCAGGGAGGTTTCAGGCGCCCGGTACGCCGCGGGGCCGCACGGAGATGGTTCGACTCGCCTGACCCGTCGGGGTGTTGCTGTTGCGCGGCGCGCAGGTATGGCGACTATGCAAGGGGAACGTCAACACAGTGCACAGCCAAGCCCCCTTCAGGCTTTGTTAGTTGGCTCAGGCTGCATCTGTTACTCACGGACGGTTATGGTGAGTCGCAAGGTGCAGTCGGGAGGGGCGGGTTATGGCGGTAGCAGCAGGCGGGGTGAGCAATCCGCTGCTGGACCACCTTGAGCAGATCACGGAGATCGAGGAGGCCAAGCAGGCCGATGCCGATCGGTCTGTGTCCGCAGCGCAGAGTGCTTTTCTCAATGCCCGAGAGACCTTGCAGAAAGCACAAGCTGATCAGCATGTCGCTGTCGAACGAACCGCCATCGCCCGGCAGACACTCACGACAGTGCGCCAGTACTTTTCGTGCCTCACCGCGGGTGCGGCCGCGCCGGAGGCGCACCCGGACGAAGAGCCGACTGATGGGCAGCGGCCTTCTGGTGGAGGCAGGCGCTCGGCCAGGAAGGCATCCGGCCGCAATGGGTCGTCTATCGAGTCGTTGGTGCTGAAGGAGCTTGCCTGCGGTGCGGAGATGACGGTGGGCGTGATTTTTGAAGGGGTACTGGGAAACCCGACTTCATCAGTAGGCGGGCACACGTGGTCGGTGGGTTTGGTGGTTGACCTGCGGGAATGTCATGCGGGGCTGCCGGAGGCGTGTGTCCACG
>NZ_JBIVXW010000103.1:0-22825 GCF_044769405.1 Streptomyces sp. NPDC090442 | reverse complement strand
ACCAACGCCAAGTCAACTGGCACTTCACCACCCAAGACGCCCGCACCCGACTCCGCCACCTATACCCCAACAGTTAGCCGCGACGGTCTACTAGTCTCGGGGTGGGGGTGTGGTGAACCGGGAGACGGCGCTCGTGGCCGGAGGCGCGCTCGCGTAGGACGAGCTCGGTGTTCACCTCGGTCGTGGTGATGCGGTGGATGTATGCGTGCCCGGTCAGACGTAGCCCGGTGGCGTTGAGTTCGGCGGAATCGACGTGGTGCCGGACCGGGAGCTCGATGGTGATGTCGTAGCAGTCATCAGGGATGTCAACTGTGGAGTGGCGGAAGTAGGGGTACAGGGCGTAGACGCACCCGTTTTCGACGTGGAGTTGAGGGTTCGTGGCGGCCAGGGTGGTGGTGCCGTAGCGGGTGGCGCCCTGGTCGAGTTCCCAGCGGGCGAGGGCGAGGAGCCCGTCGAGAAGGTTGTGGCGGATGAGGTGGCAGCGCAGCCGGACAACTGCGGGTAGGCGGGCTTCTAGTCCTTCGGTCCAGTGCAGCGCGACCAGGCCGGCTAGTTCGCGCAGGAGCCTGTCCTGGCGGCTGCGCTGCGGTTCCTGGCGCAGTTGCAGGACCACGGAGCGGAGTTCGATGGCGAAGTGCCGGTGTATCAGGGTGTCGCGGTCGGGGCCAGCTGGGACGTGCTGTGCGACGAGCTCGGTCATCGTTTTGAACAACTCGATCCACGTCCGCGTGGTGTGTGTCTGGGAGGTGATGTTGTTGCCGTCTTCTCGCGCAACCCAGTGGAGGCAGTCGTAGTCGGCTATCACGGATATCGCGGCGGCTTCGAGGTAGGCGGTGGCGACGAACGGCTGGTCCTCGCCGATCGACAGCCTTGTATCGAAACGAAGTTCAAGGCGGTCGATCAGCTCGCGGCGAAAGAGCTTCATGGGATTGAGCGTCCAGTAGACACGGGAGGCGTAGACATCGGTCCTGGGTTGGTTCCGCCGGAACATCGATCGGGGGGCGCTGCGGCCGCCTTCTCCGACGATCCGGCCCAGAACGATGTCGGAGCCGTTGGTGTCGGCTGCTGCAACCATGCGCTGCAGTGCCTGGGGCCCGAGGTGGTCGTCCGCGTCGAGGAAAAAGACGTACCGACCGGTGGCCTGGCCGATACCCAAGTTCCGAGGGCCCGCGGGTCCTCCGGAGTTCGACTGGTGGATCACGCGCATCAGCGGCGCCCGCTCCGCCAGGCGGTCGAGTTCCTGCGCCGTCCCGTCTGTGGAGCCGTCATCGACTGCGATCAGTTCGATCTGGTCCGCGCCCAGGCTCTGGTCGAGGACAGAAGTGACGCTGCGGGTCACATACGGCATGGCGTTGTATGCGGCGATAATGACCGTGACATCCGGTCCCGACATTCCGAGATACTCCATTCCTGCATTTCAGAGCAGAAGCCAGCACAGAGAACTCTCCAGCGCCGGGCAGGGGGTGCGGGCAGCGAGGGGCCAAGAGCCCGCAGCCACCCGATAGAGGCGAGCACACGATCAGAAGCCCCGACACGCAAACACGATGTGGGCATCTCTGCCGCTCGTGAAGTTGATGGCCAGGCGCGTCCGTTCGCTGCTGACCACGGCGACGATGTAGTGCCGGCTCAAGGCCGGCGAACGACACCCATACAAGCAACAGTCATTTGGAAACGGTCTCATTCTTATGTGCGAGCACACCGAGAATCGATTGCCGACCGGCCCCAAACCCCGCCGAAGAGCGACTCCTCAATCAACCTTCGACCCCAATCGAATCACGCTTGATGGCAATGCTGATCCGATCTCGACGGCGGCCGAAGCCTGCCCGTCTGGCGGCCTAACGCAAGCGGCCAAACTGGGTCGCGGTTCACCTTTCGCCAATGTCGATATCGAGTGAATCGTGACCCAGTTCGGCCGCGCCTGCCCCTGTGGCAGCGGCTGGTCGGCCTCAAGATACCGAGGCGGATGCAGTGCCCCGTGCGGGGGCTGGTCGGAGAGCGAGCGTCGTGCGGGCGCCTGTCACTACAGAGGCCGCGACTGATTCCGGCGACCGCCGGCGTGCCCCGGCCGCAGCCCTGCACGGCCCCAGGCGTCACGTACTTCCTCCCAGACACCCCTCCGTGCGACGTCATGCAGGCAGACCGAATGGAGTTGATTCCGCCGTGGTGAACGACGACAGCACGCGTCAGACTCCCCCGCACCGCAGGCCTGCTGAAGGCACCGCAAGGAGCGGAGCCCGTCAGCGGCAGGGCTGTTCCAAAGTCCTTTGGCGTTGGTGTAGTTGTTGGTCACGGTGTGATGAGGATGTTGGTGAGGGCTGTTACTGACAGATCGAGGCTCCTGTTGTGGGCGGATGACCTTGCGGGTCGTCGTCCAGAACCGGAGCCTCGATGTGCCGTCGGTCTGCCACTGTCTGTCTCGTCAAGCCGCCATCGCTGGGCGGGTGTTCGGGGCTGTCGTTGGTGGAGCGGCTGGTCAGGCTGCCGGACCCGTGCGATCGCCGGGGCGTGCGTGACCCGTTCGTGGCGGTGCTGCTGCTCGCCGCGTGTGCCGTGGCGGCGGGCGCAGGTTCGTACGCGGCGATCGGGCAGTGGGCCCGCAGCGCCCGGCAGCGGACACTTGCCCGCCTCGGTGCACGCTGCTGGCCCCGCTGAACGTGCGGATCGCGCCGAGCAGGTCGACGATCCGAAGGATCGTTTGTACCGTCTGCCTGGGTGGCCTGGCCGATTTGATGGGCGAGGGCCCGACGGGGTCCGGGTCGGTCGCGGTGGACGGCAAGAGCGCCCGCGGCTTGACGTACCGATACCGAGCCCGCCGCGCACCTACTGTCCGCGGTCACAGCGGCCGGCCGTGTCGTGAGCCAGCTGCGGGTGCCGGACAGGACCAACGAGATCTCCGCGTTCACCGCCCCGCTGGCTCCGCACGGGCGGCGTCACCACAGCTCATCGGCCGTCTCACCAGGTTGCAGTGGGGCATCGAGGCCGTCCACCACGTCACAGGGGTGACGTTCGCCAAGGACACCTCCCAGATCCGGACCGGGCACAGGCCAGAGACCATGGCCACCCTGCGCAACCTCGCCATCAACAAGCTCCGCGAGCACGGCCACACCAGCATCGCCGCCAGCCCCCGCGAGACGTCCTACGAGCCCTTCACCCGCCCCTCGACCTCCTCGACATCACCCCATGACCAGCAACTACATCAAGATCAAACGACTTTGGAACGAACCTGGCCCCTTGACCAGGGCCTCAGCAGCCTTCTCGGCCTGCGCTCGGTGCGCCGCGTAGACGTGCTCGAACTTCTTGCCCTGCTCGTCCCCGCCCCACGGCTCCCCCCAGCCCATCGATCGCGTGACGGAGCTTGGCCGTCGCCCGCTCCAGGGCGACGGACTCCCGGTGGAACGTTGGTGCGGTGGTCTTGAGTTGATCGGTGTCGACGTCGAAGCCGTCGCCAGCCATGCTGCCACTCCTCCCGATGCCGGACCCAGGACATGGAAATGACCCCCTACCGGCCGAAGCCGGTAGGGGGTTGATTCGCCGGTGGCCTGAACCAGTCAGCCCTGACGGCCGTCGAGGTCGCTGATCTTGCGTGTGGGCGTTACGCGTTGGTGGGCGCCAAAACCGAGCCAGATGGACGCGAGGGCGACTCCGGCGCCGATCACGGTTCGTTGACGGCTATGTCGGCCAGGGCGGGTACGGCGGTCCCGAGGAGGGACAGCAGACACAGGGCACGGCAGGTGGCGCAAGGCGTCGTGGAGTCACGCCCCTCCCCCGCAGTGGGAGCGGATGTATCGGACGAACTGCCTGCGAGGGACGACCAGTTGGCCTTGACAGGGCCGGAGACGGCGGACGCACCCTTGGGGCTGGGCAACCGTCCGGGATGGCGCCCGCGTAACGGGGCACGGGGCGCCGACATAGTGAGCCTTCGTTCTCTTGCGGTGCATCGGCTCGCCCGGCGGCCTCGCCGTGCCAACCCATGCAGCGGGGCGCGGACGGTGGGGCCTTCGTAACGGGAGACGGGCGGCGGGTGTCGTGGTTGCCGGGGTGTCGACGACGAACGACCACTCCGGCGGTGACGTGGATCGCCCCCAGGCTTTCACTGAGTTGATGCCGAGGGCAGGTCGGCGCAGCGGCTTCGGACTTCGGCCACCACCGCCTGTGCGTGCCTGGTAGCGCAGTGGACGCTTCATCACCGGCACCGCCACCCGAACCATTAACCGGATACTTCATCCGTTTGCATGCTAACGTCTCCAGCTAAACGGATGAACTATCCGATTGACTGTCGGGGTGGAGGAACTCATGACGAAGACAGCTGTGGTCACGGCCGGAACTGGAGGCATCGGCTTGGAGACCGCGCTGGGGCTGGCGGCCGCCGGATTCGCGGTCACCGTGGTCGGACGCGACAGCGAACGCGGAGCCCGAGCGGTCGAGCGGATCAACGCGACAGACCCGGCACACCCCGGCCGGTTCCTGCCCGCCGACCTCGCCTCGCTCGACCAAGTGCGCGCGCTCGCCGACCGAATCGCCGCCCACCATGCCGCCTCAGGGGAATCGCTGGCAGTGCTGGTCAACAACGTCGGAGCGATGTTCCCCGAGCGGCGGACGCTGGACGGGGTTGAGGCGTCGTTCGTCGTCAACCACCTCTCGCCGTACCTGCTGACGGAGCTGCTGCTGCCCACCCTGACGGCCGGCGCGCCAAGCAGGGTCGTGAACGTGACCTCGGGCGCGGTCGGGGTCGCCAGGCGGACGTTCGACGCCGTCGAGCCGCCCGGCGGCTACTACGGCTTCCACTGGTACGGGCGGGCCAAGCTGGCCAACCTGGCCTACACGTTGGACTTGGCCACTCGGCTGAACGGCACAGGAGTGTCGGTCTTCGCCGCCGACCCTGGAGGCGCCGCGACCGTCATGACCGACGGCACGCTGACCGACCCGAAGATCGTCTCTCCTGCCTTGCGACTGCTGTGGCCGCTGGTGCGCCGCAAGTTCGAACGTTCCACGTCCGGCCCGGCGTCCGTCGCGGCCAAGCCTTCGATCATCGCCGCCACCGACAGCGCCCTGACCGACCGGACCGGCGTGGTGATCGGTCCACAGATGCGCCCGATCGCTCCGTTCCGCGCGGCGACCGACCACCGTCTCGCCGAGGCCGTGCGCCGACTCAGCCAAGCCCACGCACCTACGACGGCCAAGGAAGGCACGTGAACACCCGCTGGTGAACGCCGGCCGACAGTTGGGCCCGTTATCTGCGCGGGCCAGGCCCTCACCGCCCCAACGCCCTTACAACTCGCCGCCGTTGTGGACGAGCTCGCCGCCGCAGCGGACGCCCAATCCCGGCCCCCGCCGTGACCCACCGCAACCCCCTGATACCGGCCGCCCGCCAGCATCAACTGGCCATGGGGCCATCCCACCCCAACACGCCACGGACACGCCATCCGAACGCCCCGCGTACGATCATTCCTCGAAGACACGCAAAGAGACGAGCGACCTGGACTGTCCCCATGACGACCACACAGCTGCGCAAGGACGCCGCCCGCAACTGGGACCGGATCGTCGCCATCGCCCGCGACCTGGTAGCCGAGGGCACAGCGCTTCAGCTCAACGACGTCGCACGCCGTGCCGGACTCGGTGTCGCCACGGTCTACCGACACTTCGCCACCCCCGAGGCGCTGCTGGAGACCGTCGCCACCCCCTGCCTGGAGGACCTCTGCGCACACGGCCAGCACGCACTGGCCGACTCCGACCCGTGGCACGCACTGGAAAGCTTCCTGTCCCAGATCGTCGAAGCGCAGGTCACCGACGCCGCCCTGGCACCGGTCGCCGCCGCAGCCACCGACGCCCTGCCGCGCACCACCGAACTCAAGAAGTCCCTTGCGTCGGCCGGAACCCAGCTCCTCGACCGGGCCCGCGACACCGGAGCGGTCCGCCCCGACCTCGCCGCCAGCGACCTCGTCCCGCTCATGTGCGGCATCGCCCACGCCGTGAACGTCCACGGTGGCACCCAGGCCAGCCGAATCGGCACCGCGCACCGCTACCTCGCCATGCTGCTCGAAGGGATGCGCACCGCACCACCGAACGCGTAGGCACGCCCACCCCGCCACCGCCGCGACGGTGACGCTCGCCTCGGCGATGACCGCGCACAGAGCGTGGCGGACCGCAGCCGCACCCAGTGCCTTGGACAGGGATCACCACCGCTCCCGAGGAGGCGAGCACCCTCATGGCGGTGTCCAAGGACTGCTTCTCTCGTTGTCGGGCCAAAGACCGCCAGGCACAGCAACCACGACGGGTTGGAGCACGAGGTGACTGGATGCCCCAGATGCGATGCGGCGGCGCACCAAAAGGCGGTGGGAGCCGGCTCACCGACGAAGCCGTGGACACCGTCAAGTCACAGGCGGGAATCGCCTTGTCTGAGCCGCGGCTCACCAGGCAAAGGAACGCCCCTACCGAAAATTGGCGGGGGCGTTCCCGCTAGACGTTGGAGTCGGGCACGGAGTGCGGTGCTTCGAAGGCCCCCGACCTCAGTTGAAACCCCTGGTCAACAACGACTTCCCGGCGAAGGCGAGCCCGACCTGCCTACCCTGCGCCAAGTACCCCACAACCGCACCGGACGTGAGCGTAGGGTGCGTCCTCCGGTGCGGGTGGGCGTCAACCTGTGGTGGCGGTGACCGGGTTGTAGGCGTGGGGGCGCAGGACGGCGCGGCCTGCGTTGGCGTCGTTGTAGAGGTCTTGGGCGTCCTTGCCGTAGAAGGGTGAGTAGGTGACGTTGTCGGCGTTGGCGTCGTTCCCGCCGCCGTTGTAGCCGCCTACGTTGCCGATGACGTTTCCGGTCTGGGCGGAAGGGTTGTAGCCGCTGATCCACGGGCCGCCGGAGACGCCCCCGTAGAAGCCGTTGCACTCCATCTGCATCTGCCGAAAACCCAGCAGCTTCCTGGTGACGACGTCACAATGCACGGCTTTGTGGGCGGGGTTGACCGCGGCGGAGTAGGGATAGCCGATCACCGTGACATGGTTGTTGTAACGCGGGGTCCGGGTGAACGTCAGGGCCCCGGTGACGTCTTCGACCCTCTTGCGCTTGTCGTTGGCGTCGACCTGGACGAAGGCCAGATCCAGATCTGATACCGCTTGCTTGGTGTTGGCCCGGTAGCGCGGGTCCACGAACAGGTGGGTCGCCGGGTAGAACCCGTAGGGTTGGGCCGCGGCGGAGTAGCCGAAATGGTAGTCGGGCACGAAGATCGCGTGCCTGGCGTGGGTGAGGCCGAGGGCGCAGTGCCCGGCCGTCAGGACGAGACTGCGTCCGTTGCTGTGCACCACACTGCCTGTGCAGTACGTGGCCTTACCGCTCACCGGGCTGCCGTCGTAGAAGAACGTTCCCACCATGGGCACCCCCTCGAAGTGCTCGGCCGTCCGGGGAAGCACACCGGCGAGACTGAGCTGTTCGAGAGTCTTCGACAGGGCCGACCCCAGCCGAACGACGCCTGCTACGTCGACGGGGAGTGCTTCGTCCATCCGCTGTGCGGTCCAGTACGCCTTCTCCTGTCGGTTCCGCGCTGGTCCCGGGAGGGGCAGGTGCCCCAACAGGCCCGAGACCAGGGGGACTTTGTCCCGGCCTGCTGGTCGAACGAGTTCGCTGGCATCCTGTCCCGCGGATGCCGGAGCCACCAGCCCCTGGCCGACGCTGAGCGCGTAAACGCACAGGGCGAACCCCACTGCTCCCACCAGCTTTTTCCTACGCACTGCCATCGAAAACCCCTTTCAGGACGAGCACTTGGACAACGGACTTCTACGGAAATTTCGTCAGGCGACCTGACGGTATGTTCAACGTGGACGGTGCGGCAGGGACACGGGGCGCCAGTCATCGGAGCGGCCCGCTCCGTAGACGCCGGCCCACGGCTGCTCGTCAGAAAGTGCGGCGTAGTTCCCTCGATGCAGCCGTCGTTCGGCGACATCTCCTGGGTTGGGAAGCGCCGTCCGGGATACCGGGCGCCTTTCGTCTGTCAGTGACCTGCACACACGCTGACAGTCTGCCGGCGAGGTGTTCTCGTGCGGCTGAATGTAACTGCGTGTCGACGCCTGCGGACAGGTGCTTGACCCAACCTTGAAAGGCTCACTACCAGGCACTGGCCAGTGGTGTGAGCCGACTTCAGAATGGCGAATCGTTCTTCCTCAACGCCCCCAAGGGGAGCGTCTGTTGGGGCGGTGGCCCGACATTACGCACAGTGCGGAAGGAACCAATCTTGTGGGCGAGAGCGCCATGGCGGCGTTCCAGATGGCGGTGGTCTGGGTGTGGCACAGCCGGGTACGGCTCAGCAATCGGCCGGCGTAGGCCACAACGTAGGCGTTCGGGGAACATGGGGTGCGGGAAATTCCTGCTCTCGACGAGGTCTCCAAGGGGGCCCGGACCGCCCCCGTTGCCGCGATGCTGACCGTCTCCGGCCCGGACGGGGCCGCGCTCGGCCCGTTCGCTGCCGACGCCCGGGACGCGGAGATCCCGGCCCAGCGCATTCACCAGACGTCCGCGGACCGGTACCCCTTCCTGGACACGGAACAACCGGCCACAGCCCCTCCCAAGCCGACCTGGTCCAGGGGCTGAACCCCAACCCACGGCTGGTGGTCATCGCCACGGGCCATGACCCGATCCAGGTGAAGCCCGAACTCCTGGTCTTCGGACGGCGTTCCGTCGCCCGCTGGTACAGCGGTCACGTCAAGGACAGCGAGGAGGCCATGGCCTTCGCTGTCCTCAAGGACGTCCGTCCCATGGTCGAGTCCCACCCTCTCGACCAGGCCGAGGCCGTCTTCCCGAACATGAGCCAGGCCAAGTACCGTGCCGCCCCCATCCCTTGGCCGTCGCTGCCTCCCAGGCGCACGCCCCAGAGTGCGGGCACCTGGCCGAGCGACACATCGCGGCCCCTTCACCAGAGCCAGCGCCAGCGCACTCCCCTACACCCGAAAATCTAGTGGTAGGCGCGAAGTTGTGCGGCGGCTTGGCAGGCCGCATGGGGAGTCTGGGGCAGCGCCCGTGCGGGAGGCCGCCGACGAAGGGAGGCCGGCCGTGTGTCCGGTCGGGAGGGGAGACGGTCCGCACCCCGTTGGCCACGGGGTGCGGACGGTCATGGACGATCGGGGCTACTAGAGCCAGACGTCCGGCACCCAGGAACTGGCGGGCTTGTTTCGGAAGATCCGTCGGATGGCAGCGATCATGTCAATCACCTCCCTTCGTCAGCGTGGGCCTGACGGGGGTCTTGAGGGCGCGCCGCAGGGCGAAGGGACGGGGCAGGACGGAGCCGGACACCACGGGCCGGGCATCGCCGCCGCTGACGGTCAGGTGGGCGTCCTGCGCCAGGGCGGTGACCGCCTCGGTGATCAGGCTGTGGGCGACGGCCGCACCGGCGCAGGTGAACGGCCCCGTGCTGAAGGGCAGATAGGGGCCTTGCCCACCTGGCTCGTTCCAGCGCTCGGGCCGGAACAGCTCGGGTCGGTCCCAGCGGCGGGCGTCGTGGTGCAGCAGGTAGGGGCTGACCGACAGGATCGTGCCCGGCGCGAACGAGAGGCCGCCGAATTCGAGAGCGTGAGGGACGGGCCGGCCGACCATCCAGACGAACGGACGGTGGCGTCCGGCCTCGCGCACCAGCGACTCCGTGGCCCACGGCCACGGCGGACCGGGCGGGTGGTGCATGCAGGCCAGCAGGAGCGACCACGCCACCGCATAGCCGATGTTGCCCACGATCGACTGGAACAGCAGCACGTACAGGTCCGTCACGGTCCGGTCGGTGGTCCCCTCGGGGCAGGATCCGATCACCGCGTCCAGTACGTCCCGCAGCTCGCCCGCTGCGGAGCCCTCCGCCCGGCGATTGCGCACCTGTTCGTTGATCGCGGTCATCAGCCCGGGGCGCAGCAGCTCGACCCGTGCCCGCTGCCACATGTACCGCTGGCGTGCGGTCAGTCCGCCTGCCACGGCCTTCGCCATCAGCCGCCGCAACGCGGGCGGCGCATCGGGGTGCAGCAACGCGTCCGCGGTGCACCGGTACACCAGTGACGGTCCCGCATCGGGCCACTGGGTGACTGGGCCCAGCCTGACCACCGCCTCGGCCAGGCACTGACGGTAGGCGGGCAGGTGCGCCCGCATCACGTTCCGAACGGCGTGGCCGACGGCGATCTGGGCGGGCCGTGAGGGCAGCATGTCCCCGAAGAACGTGGAGACTCCGGTGTGAAAGACCGGGTCGTGCAGCACTGTGAGCGCTAGTTCGGTGTCCCTCACGCACCAGGCGCCCCATGGGAGCCGGAACACCTCTGCCGGGCTCCGGCGAGCGCGGTCCTCTAGGTACCCGAGCGGATCACGCCGGAACCGGCGCATCTCCCCCACGCTCACCGCACGCCTCCACAAAGCCGAAGGGCCATCAGTCGGGCCGTCCGCCATCGCCGCTGGCGCAGCGGACTTGCCCGTGCGAGCTTGCTCCATGCTGCAGGGGCGGGACCCACCTGTAAAGGTGCAGTCCCGCCCACCGCTGCCTTCCAGGCACACGCCCCAGGGTGCGGGCACCACGCCGAATGACACATCGCGGCCGCTCACGGTCCACATCACACTGGCCGGCACCGACTCACAACGAGTGCCAGGAACACGTCCGCAATGCGCTGGATCAACGGTGAACGGGTGGGCTCGCAGGCACGCCGTGACAGCGTGAACCCGGCCACCAGGTAGACCATCGGCATCTGCGCCGAGGGCGGCGAGAACGAGGCCGCCAGGCAATCACAGCGGCCAGGGCGGCATTCAACGCCACGCCCTGGAAGGGCGATCGGCTCCTACGCGCCCGAGTTCTTGGCGGGATGGCGGACTCATCAGCGAACGTCCCATTGCGAATGACGGAACGGCCCATCAACTCCGCACGCTCATGCGTAAATTAGCGTGATCTCCATCGCAGAAGGCTCCGAGTGCCATACCGAAGCGATGAGCAGTTCCCCTCGTGATGGGCGACGCCTCACACCACGTTGCGCTCGGAGCCTGCCAGTCCCGCCTCGTAGGCCAGGATCGCCGCCTGGGTGCGGTTGTCCAGCTCGAGTTTGGCAAGCATGCGGGAGACATAGGTCTTCACGCTCGCCTGGGACAGATAGAGCCGTCGGGCGATCTCGGCGTTGGTCAGCCCCGCGCCGAGGAGTTCCAGTACGCGTCGTTCGCTCCCGCTGAGTTGGGCCAGCCGCTCCTGGCCAGCGGCGGTGGTGCGCCCCCGCTTGGTCGTTGAGGCGCGGCGCACGAGGCTGTCGAGGACCTCTGCGGAGACGACGCGGCCGCCGCACAGGACGGTGCGGAGCGCGGCAGGGAGCTGCTGCGGACACAGGTCCTTGAGGAGGAATCCGGCGGCTCCGGCTTCCAACGCGTCCAGCACCCGGTCGTCGACATCAAAGCTGGTGAGCATGAGCACTTTGGGCGGCCGGGTGAACCGCATCAGCTGTTCCGTGGCCGCGATGCCGTCGAACCGCGGCAGTCGTACGTCCATGAGCACCACGTCGGGGCGGTGGGTGCGGGCCTTCGCCAGGGCGTCGGCACCGTCCTCGGCCTCCGCCGTGACCTTGAAGCCCGGTGCCGTGCTCAGCAGGAGGCACAGGCTCGACCTGATCAGTGGCTGATCATCGACCACCAGTACGGACGCGGTCACGTGGTTCCCTCACTACTCGCGAATTCGAGCACGGCGATTCGCCGAGCGTGCCCGAATCCCAATTCATGGATATTCCTACCCTGTCATGCACCACCGAGAAGTTCGACGGGACCTAGGTCCCACTGACTCCGTGCCGAAGGTCCCTGAATTCCCCCTTTCGCCCTTTCCTGGCAATGCGTTGGTTGACAACTCGACCCAATGGAGGGCGCCTTCACAGAGAGCGCATGCCGTTTCGGACGCTTCCTAGGTGGCCGAGAACCCGAGGATCTTTCATCAGAAGGAAAAGGCGCCTCTCGACGATACTTTATGAGTGAAGTAATTGTGCGGGCTGTATTATTCACTTGTGTGTGGGGGCGCCCCGCGCCGTCGACGACGGATGCGGGCGGCCCGTGTGCCAGAACTGGAGCACGGTCGGTCGGGCTACAAGGACGTGTGTTGTACCGACGAGCTTCCGACGACACCAAAGGCAGCTCTCATGATCTCCCGTCTCTCCCCGGGTCACACCACACGGGCCGAACCACAGGCCGCCGGCGCACCAACCGCCAACAACCCTTCAGCGGTGCGGTGCTATGTGTGGTGCGGCTCGCGGCCCGTCATGGAGGCATGTGGCTACGTCGAGGTCATCGACCGCGAGGCAACCGACAGCCAGGAGGCCGTCGCAAAGGTCACCCAAAGCCACAGCGCACCCACTCCCGGGATCCCTTGTCGGGGCGTCGGCAACGCTCCTTGGCGCTCCGCCGGACGCCCCTCGGTCGAACGGCACCCGGGCCGACTCACCCGCGGCAAACGCACAGCACTCTCGATGCTAGGTACCGGAATGTCCAACACAGGCAGCGACAGTGGCCGCTGGACACGCAACGGCCCCGTCACGGGTCGTGCCCGGCCGCTGACAGCACAGCACGGCACCGTCAATCAGGTCCAGGCGACGCGGTGTTGGCTCCCCTACGCACCGGCCCCGCGGCGGACGTCGCGACCGGCGAACCGCGACGTCCCGGAACACTGACGCCGGGCCCACACACCAGCGCCCCACACTCCAGGAGCCACGAGCGGAAGCGCGACACACCAACTCCCGCGTCCGGTGCCTGCCCTCGCTCCCTTAACGATCACATCCGGCCGCCGGGTGCCGACATGCGCGCCCGAGCCGCCCGGCGCACCCTGAAATGAACCAAGAACGAGGTGACCTATGCCCATCCGTGTACTTGTCGCGGACGACCAGGCCATCGTTCGAATGGGAGTGACCATGCTGGTCAACTCCTCGGACGACTTCGAGGTCGTCGGCGAAGCGGGCGACGGCGCCGAGGCGTTGGCGCTGGCAACGATGCACCAGCCCGACATCGTGCTGATGGACCTGAACATGCCTGGCATGGACGGGATCGAGGCCACCGGCCGGCTGATGCAGATGCCTGAACCGCCCAAAGTGCTGATGCTGAGCGTGTTCGACACCGACACCCGGGTGCTGGCCACGCTGCACGCCGGGGCCTGCGGCTTTCTGCTCAAGGACCTCAAGCCCGATGAGTTGTTCGCGGCGCTGCACAGCGTCGCCGCCGGATGCCGGGTGATCGCCCCCGATGTCATGGCGAGCCTGGTGCGCCGCGCCGCAGACCAGACCCCGATCCGCGTCAACGGGGCCGCCGAGAAACTGTCCCTGCTCAGTCAGGGAGAACGCAAGGTGTTGGCCCTGGTGGGCGCCGGCATGACGAACGCTCAGATCGCCCGCTCCCTGTGCCTGTCGGGAGCGAGCGTCAAGACCTACGTCTCACGGACCTTGGCCAAGCTCGGCCTCGACAACCGCACCCAGGCGGCACTGATCGCCTACGACATGGGCCTGGTCTCCCCCGGACCCACGGATGAAGTCCAACGTTGACTGTTCCACACGCCTCATCGCCCTCTTGAATCGGACGCAGAACGGCGGCGTCCACCCGCTCCTTCGCCGCCCACGCCGCCCACGCTGGGGCAACGTCGCTAGGGATACACCGTCATGACGGCCCATCAATCCAAACAGTGCTGCGCCGGGTCGTCGGCGGTCGACCAGGGCCGCAGCTGTGTCATCCGCGGGCTACCCGGACGTCCGAGACTTCCATGAGGCCGTCGAGTTCGACCCGGCCGACGGTCTGCGCGGGGTCCACCGTGAGGCCGTCCCGGCGCACCAGGTCGAGGAGGCGTTCGGCGAGTGGCATCACCATGTGACGGCCCCAGCAGCGTTCGTTGGCGTGGCCGAACGGCAGATAGCCGGGGTGGTAGTCGGGGTCCAGTCCCGCCCACCGTTCGGGACGGAAGACGTCCGGGTCCTCCCACAACGCGGGGTCGCGGTGGCTCAGGAGGGGCAGCAGCAGGACGTCGTCCGCCGGTCCGATGCGGGCGTCCAGCGCGGTGAATTCGGGAGCGGCCGCCCGGAGGATGTTCCAGGACGGCGGTAGCAGTCGGAGCGCCTCGGCGATCAGGTGCCGGTTGGGAACGTCGTCGTCGAACGGCGCGCCCAGCCAGACCGCGTTGGTGACCAGTGCGGCCACGGTGAAGCAGATGGGTGCGGCCACGCGTCGGTAGAGGTACATGGCGTACCGGCGGTCGGGGAAGTCGGTGGCGCCGAGGACGAGGGTGGCGAGCTTCGAGAGGGGTTCGGTGCTGTCGGGGCGGCGCAGCAGGGCGGCAGCCGAGGTGACGGCGGACCAGGTCAGTTTCGGGGTGAGTTCCAGTCTGCGGTCGACCAGGACCCTGAAGCGCAGGAGTTCCCGTCCGAAGACGAGGTCCCGGAGGTAGGCGTGCGGTACCTGCGGCCACGGGCCGGTCAGGTCGACCGATGTCTCCAAGGGGCGTTGGAGCGCTTTGCGCACGTCTGCGGCGACGGCCTGCATGTAGGTGGCCGCGTCGGCCCGGCTGACGCGCCGGCCGAGGACCGGTTTGAAGGTCGGGCGTTCCTCGGCGTTGGCCGGCCGGCTGCGGAGCAGGGCGTCCATCAAGTCGGCGCCCGCGACACCGATGGTGGTGGGCTCCAGTCGGAACAGGTCCTGGCCGGTGTGCCGGCTGAGCAGTGCGTCGATCCTGGGCGCGAAGCGCACCTGCCGGTCGCCACGGCTGGCGGTCGGTCGCTGAGACATCGGGAACCTCCGGGAACGCGGCCGGTGGCGGGCCGTCACGCCCGGCCCACCACCGTCCTCTACGGGCGTGGGCCGGTTAGATCCAGCCGTACCACGCGTACGCCTTGAGGCTCTTGTCGCTGCGCATCCGCTTCACGAGACGAACGAACTTCATCCGTACCTCCATCGCGGGGAAGGACTGTTCCCCAGTGGCAGGCCGCCGAATGGATCTTCGACCGCGGCAGCAGTGAATGCTGACGCCTGAGCCACGTCAAGTGACTCGTTTCACATCAAAGAACTACCGTCACGCGTTTCACGGGCATTCCCGGCGTGAGAGGGCCGAGGGCGCACCCTGAAGCGGGCGATTGATCCCGATGTAGCGGATATGCATGCCAAATCGCGCATAGAACAGCGGTGTTGGTGGATGTGACGATGCAACGAATATTTTGCGGAACGGACGGTCGGACGTCCGGCAACGCGGCGTGATCGCCGGGCCCTTCGTGCATGACGCGGCAACTGCTCGCGCCCGATCAGGCCGACGAGGACGGCGGAGGAACCATGTGGGACGCAGGGGTGGCCGAGGGACGCTTCAAGAGAGATGAGCCGCTAGCCGAAGCACCCGCCGCCGGGGTCGACTTCGTACCGCGGTGTCGCACGGCGCTGTGCCACGCCGGTGGCTCGGCGGGCGGGACGTTCACCGCCACTCGGCAGGACCAGGACCATATTGGGCAGTCGTCCGGGCGGTCACAGCCGCGCGGCCCAGGCATCCAGAGCCCTCCGGGTGTGAGGACCATACTCTCCGGGCCCATCGCCCCGGACGCCGTCCCAGTTCTGGAACTTCAGGACCGAGGCAACGGTGTCCGTGTCGTACGAGCCGTATTGACAGCCGTGGTAGAGGCCCAGGCGCCACAACGTGTACTGGACGTCGCTGACCGCGGCGCCGGAGTCGCCGTAGCGGAGCACGCCGTTGGCGCCACCGCCGGTTCCGGTATTCGGACCGCTGGCGGGAGGTGCTGCGGGAGAGACGGACGGGCTACCCGGGGTGGGAGTCGTACCCGAAGAGCCGCTGCCACGGCTCGGGCCGTCCGTAAGGCCGGGACGCCCCGCATCCGGAGAACCAGGCGAACCGGAGGGCGTCCCGGATTTCCCCCGTACCGGCCCGGACGCATCTGACGCCCCACTGGGGCTCTGCTCCCGCGTCGCGCTCTGATCCCCCTTTCCTGGCTGGCCACCGGTGTGGTCTGCACTGTGAGGTGCCGGTGTCAGACCGTCGGCGGCGCTGCCGGCATCCGGCAGGCTCATGGCCGGATCGGCACCACCACGCTCCAGAACGGGCACACCGATGCCCAGAGCTGTCAGCAAGACCACTCCCCCGGCCGCCGCGGGGAGCCAGCGCCGCCGCCCCCTGCGATGGGAGGCGGGGCCGGGCAGGGAGACGTCGAGCTGGTGCACGGGAGTGGTGAACTCGGCGGTCTCCTCGCACGATGCCTCCGTCACGGGCGGCTTCTTCACCGGGCGCTCCCCGGAGCGTTCCCCTCAGCAGCTGCGCCCGACGAGGCGGGAGTTGACCGCTCCCCCACCGCCGAGGCGGGATCCGAATCCCCGGCTGGGAGCAACATCTCCAGGTACTCGGGAACGCAGACGAACTCGTCCGCGCACAGGGGGATCCAGCACAGTCCGGACCAGCCGGCGGCCCGGGATACCGCCCGGAGCATGGGGTTCGGCACGCGAACTCCTTTCTTCTCTGTGGTGCTTCAAGGCCAGGAGACGGCTGGGGAGCCGGTCGTTCAGCGCTTCGGGGCGGAGCCGCGACGAGCCACCGGGCGACCGGGAACCTTGGACTGCTGGGGGCAGGCGAGGACCGCGTGGAGACGGAATCCACCGTTCGGCAGAGCCCTGGTATCCAACTGCCCACCAGCCTCGGTGACTGCTTCCCGCAGGCCGCGCAGGCCCAACCGCCCGGAATCCGGCCTGGCCGAGGCGACAGCGGCGGGCCCGTTCTCCACCGAGAGGGCCACGCTGGCACCCGCGAAGGCCAGCGTGACATGGGCCTCGGCACCGGGCGAGTGCTTCACCACGTTCGTCATGGCCTCACGGCTCAACCGGCACAGCAGTTGATCGGCGGCAGGTGGCAACTCCCGCCGACTACCCTCCAGCCGGTAGGAGACGGTCATGCCCGCCTCAGACATGTTGCGCACCAGTGTCGGAAGGAAATCGGCTGCTGACAGCGACCGCCCGCCCGGTGGCTCCTCCGCGTCCTCCGGCTCACCCAATATCCCTATGGTGGCGCGGAGTTCGCGCATCATCGCACTTGCTGTATCTGCTATCCGCTCGGCAGTCTCGTGCGCCCTGGGCGGCAGGTCCGGCATCCGGCTCAGGGCCCCGGCGTGCAGGGTGAGCACCGATGCCTGATGGCCGACGTTGTCGTGGATGTCGTGGGCGAGGCGGGCACGCTCCTCCAGTCTGGCGCACCGCTCCGCGTGCCCCACCGCCCGTTCGGCCCGGTCCAAACGCTCGCGCAGCAGGATCTGCAACTGCCGTACCCTGCGCATCAACTCCCCCATCACGAAGGGCAGTAGCAGATAGCCGGCCAGTACGTGCCCCGTCTCCTGAATCGCGGGCCCGCTGGTCCAGGTGAGCACCTGGGCAGCGAGGTACCCGAGGGCCGCCCCGGCCACGGCCAAGTGGCGCCGCCGTCCGCCGTATTGGCCCAGCGAGTAGACACCGATGATCAGCGGGGTCAGTTCGTCGGCGGCGAACGCCGCCAACAGGGCAGCCGCCACGCACAGACCGGGGTGCCTACGGCGGACCACCAGGGTTGCCGCAGCCCCAACAGCGCAGAGACAGCCAGCGATGGGGCTCCCGGCGAGACCGTTCCCGTCTGTGGTATGGACCAACGTGCAGGAAACGACGGCCACCAACACGGCCACGGATACGTCCAGCGATCTTCGGTGCTGGGCGAGGCCCGAGAACCAGCCGATGTCCGGCAGTAGTCGGGGCAATCGGGCGGCCATCCGGCTCCTCGCGGGGTTGTCGTGGCGAACACGGCGGACGGACAAGGCGACACACGGCGCCCTTCCGATCCGGCAATCTGTCTCTCCGTCAGCGATCCGTCTCACGTCAGCTCTACGCCCCGGCGCCGCCCTCAAGCAGCCCCGCGTCCTGGTACGCCACTCGCTGGGCCACCAACCACCCTTCGCCAAGGGCGAGTTGTGTGTCCCGCCGATACGGCGAGGTCCTGCGCAGCACATCCAGCTTCTGGCCAGTGGCCTCGGCCAGTACCGCCAGGTTCTCCTCCGAGGTGGCCCCGGGCCCCTGCAGGTCCGCGGCGCCCTTGCGCAGCGTGGTCAGGAACTTCTGGGCGGCGCGCCGGTGAGCGAAGGTGACTGGGGCGCCGAACTCCCCGAGGCACCGTCGCACCATCCCCACGGAACGCAGGTCGAGCCCGCCGAGCACGCTCAGCAGAGTGGGCTTCCCACAACCGGACGGTCCGATGACGCAGACGAGTTCGCCGCCTTCCACCGTCAGCGACACGCCGTCCAGGACAGACAGCACCTCACCCTCGGACGAGAGGAAGTGGCGCTGTATGCCCTCTGGCGACAGCACGGGCGCGGGGGTTTCGGCGGCGCGGATGCTCACCCCCAAAAGGTATTGAGGCCGTAGTGCCGCGCACAGTCTCCATATGGCGACAAAAATCCGACGGTCGGTCGGCCTAAGGTGATGAGCCAACAAGCCCAGTGGGGTGGGTACCGCTCCTACCGGCGGGCATGGCTCAATGCGTTGGTCGCCGTTGCGGGCACAGGGAAGAGGACGCAGGCATCGGGGCACCCTGCCCCGACTCAACGGCACCCTGGCGCGCCGTCAAATGCCCTGCGGTGAAGGCCATTTGCTGGGCCGCGCCCACTCGATATCGAGCAATGGAGAGACTGTTGTTGACCCATGGTGAGTCCCTGAGAACACTCCTGGCAGGGCCGGAGATCGTTCTGGCGCCAGGAGCGGCCGATTCGATCACCGCCCGTCTCGTGGAAGCGGCAGGCTTCCCCACGGTCTACATGACCGGCCTCGGCGCGACGGCAAGCCGATTGGGCATGCCTGACATCGGCCTGCTCAGCCAGACAGAGATGACCGAACACGCACGGAACATGACGCGTGCGGTGTCGGTCCCGGTGATCGCCGACGCCGATACCGGGTACGGAGGCCCGAGCAACATCGACCGCACGGTGCACGAGTACCTCCAGGCCGGTGTGGCGGCGATCCACCTCGAAGACCAGACCTCGCCGAAGCGGTGCGGGCAGATGAGCGGCGTGCGGCTGCTGGACGCGGCCAGCAGCGTCAAGCGCCTGAAATGCGCCGTGCGGGCGCGTGGAACCACCGACCTGCTGATCATCGGCCGCACGGACGCCCTGCCCGCGGAGGGAATCACGGAAGCGGTCCGACGAGCCCGCCTCTACCAGGACGCGGGGGTCGACCTCGTCTTCGTCGACGGCGTCAAAACCATCCGGGAGCTGGAGGCCGTAGCCGCTGCGGTCGAAGGTCCCAAGGTGGTGTCCATCGTGGACGGCAACGAGACAACGGCACTGACAGCGTTGGACCTTCAGGAGCTGGGGTTCTCCTTGGCCTTCTACGCCGTGACGGCCCTGTTCACCGCCACGCGGGCGGTCGCCGACGCCCTGACACACCTCCGATCCACCGGAACCCCCGCAGGCGGGCCGCCGCAGCACACCTACGAGGAGTTCTCTCAACTCGTCGGAGTCGACGTCCACAAGGACCTTGATGATCGATTCGGCGGCTGACACCACAGGGCCAGGCAGAGCAGGCACGGGACTGGGACCGGCCACTTTCACGACGTGCCGAGGGCCGGATTCGCGCAGGACTGGGCCGGCCCCACCCAGCCTCCAGCCGCGTTCACCGATGAGCGGCCAGCACTGCCGCGAGGCCCTCCTGCAGATCCTTGACGAAGTACTCGGGAACCTCCAACGACGGGAAATGACCCCCGGTTTCAGCCGACCTCCACCGGACGATCTGTCGGTAGCGCTCCTGCGCCCAGGGGCGCGGGCACTTCTCGATGTCGCGGGGGTACACAATGATCGCCGACGGGACGTCGACCCGAAGTTCGGGGTCGAGCGAGAGGTGGCTTTCGTAGTAGATGCGGGCTGACGATGCGCCGGTTCGTGTCAGCCAATACAGGGTGACGTTGTCAAGAACCCTGTCTCTGGAAATCGTCTCGAACGGGCTGTCCTCGGTATCCGTCCACTCAGCGAACTTGTCAAGGATCCAGGCGAGAAGCCCGACTGGTGAGTCGACGAGCGAGTAACCGATGGTCTGCGGTCGGGCCGCCTGCTGCTTCGCGAACGCTGCGCGGTGGCTCCAGAATTCGCGGGTTTCCTCGGCCCATTTGCGCTCGGCCGCCGTCAGCCCGTCCGTCGTCAGGCCGGGCGGTGCCTGCGCGGTCGTGGTGTGGATGCCGAGAACGTGCGCCGGGAACCTGCCGCCGAGGACCGTGGTGATCGGGCCTCCCCAGTCGCCGCCGTGAGCCAGGAACTTGCCGTAGCCGAGCCTTCCCATCAGCTCCACCCATGCCGCCGCGATCTTTTCGATCCCCCACCCGGTGGTGGCTGGCTTGTCGCTGTAGCCAAAGCCCGGCAACGACGGAACCACGACGTGGAACGCCGGCGCGTCCGCATCTTCCGGATCCGCCAACTCGTCTACTACATCGACGAACTCAGCAATGCTCCCCGGCCAACCGTGCGTCAGGATCAGAGGAGTTGCATCTGCGCGCGCGGACCGGCGGTGCAGGAAGTGGATCCCCAGACCGTCAATGGTCGTGCGGAACTGACCGATCCGGTTAAGGCGCGCCTCGAACGACCGCCAGTCGTACCCGGTACGCCAGTAGTTCACGACATCGACGAGGTCGGTGAGCGGAACGCCCTGTTCCCACCGGCGAGGGTCGGGCCCGGCGCGATAGACCGTCTCGGCCTCCGGTAGCCGCGCCGCGGCCAGTCGCGCGCGCAGATCGTCGAGGTCAGCGTCAGTTGCGTGGACTTCAAACGCTTGCACGTCGCTGATGAGGCGGGACATGAAACCTCCTGGCCATCGCGGAACCGGCTACGACTTTCGCGAACCACCTAAGACGGTTCTAACAGCCCTCTACGCCCACACGCAACCCGCTAAGGTGGTTCCATGCGCGCCAAGTTCCCTGACTTTCGCCTCGGCAAGGTGCTAGCGACCAGCTTCACGGCGACCCTGACGGAGCGTCATGGCGACGCCGTGGAGCGCATCCCCACGCCGCACCGACTCATCGACTGGCTGGCAGCGAACGGCCTCGCCGTGGACTCCTGCACCACCACCCAGCTCGACCTCGCCCGGGAGCTGAGGGAGTCGATTCACGCCGCCGCGACAGCGACCGCGCTCCAGGACCCACTCCCTGCATCCGCCGTCCAAGTCATCAATGACTGCAGCGCTCAGGGGCGGGCCGCGGCCGTCCTGGCGCCCGAGGGTAAGCGACGATGGCAGCTCAGCTCGGCTTCCTGCGTGGAAGACGCCCTCAGCGTGATCGCCGCCGACGCCATCAGCATCCTCGCGGGCGAACGAGACGGAAAACTGGCCCTGTGCGCATCACCGACCTGCCTGGCCGCCTTCTTCGACACCAGCCAAAGCCGCACCCGCAAATGGTGTGAGATGAACACGTGCGGCAATCGTCAGAAGAAAGCACGCTTCCATGCCAACCAGCGCAAAGACTCCGGACCAGCGGAGTGATCGCTACCTCGGAACGTTCAAGTGGGCCGCACGCCCGCGACGCACCTGTCGGGCCGGATGCCTCCCAACAGCACGGCTACCGATGGTTTGTTAATCCGGGCGGTTGAGGTTGATAGGTCTTCCACTGGTGACTGCGTCAATGCGGGCTTGTAGTTGGGTGGGTGGTGGTCTGGTGGACCATGCCTGCCACCAACGTTTCAGCGTGATGGACGGGGTCAGCCAGCTGCGGACGTTGCGGATTGCCTGGGGACAGCAAGGTCGGTCGGGGCTGGTGGGGCTGATTCGGCCCCCTCTCTGACCGCCTGTCTGGGTCGGCCGGGGGTGGGGGCTGTCGGTGGCGCGTGGTGCGCCGGGGCGGGGCAGGTCGGTGGCCAGGTACCAGGTGTTCTTCTCGGGCAGGGTGACGGGGTCGGTGGTGGCCACCACCAGGCGTGTTGGGCTGTCCGGGCCCCACCATCCCAGTGTGGCGTCGGCGGCCCACCAGGTGGCGGCGTGTCCGTCGCGGAAGGTGCGGGTCACCAGGATCCAGTCGCCAGGGGCTCGTGGGCCGTTCCAGCGCAGTTCACGGGCGGCGTCGAGAGGCGTGTGCGCCTGGCCGCCGTAGAGCCAGGTCCCGCGACGTCGTTTGAGGGCCATCACCAACGGGAGCCCGGTGTGGCGGAGTTCACCGCGGAAGTCGTCGACATCGCCGTAGGCGCAGTCGGCGACCGCGGCCCTGAAGGTGACGTCGGCGGCCTGTGCCTGGCGGGCCAGGCTGGCGGCGATCTTCCCTCAGCGCGACGTGCCTCTCCAACAGGCGCAGCGACCACCGGGCACGGCCCTTGGGCGGCGTCGGGCAAGCCAGCGCGATCAGCCTCGCCTCGACCTCACCGGCCACCGAGGAGGGAACCGGGGGGACACCGGGGGCAGGCGCGTTCCTTCCGGCCGAACCGTGGCCCACACATCACCGCCGGCCTGCGCGTAGCGCTTCGAGACCAACCGGACCGTCTCGCACGAGACCCCGACCCGCTCCGCAATCACCGCCCGCGGATCGACCGCACCGACCGACGTATCCAGCGCGAGCAACACCCGCGCCCGCCTGATCACGGAAGCGCTACGGACCCCCGTCGTGGTCACCCGCACCAACGCCTGACGATCCTCAGCACTCAAGGCAATCGGATACTTCTTCTGTGACGACACAACACCCCGCCCGACCGAAGTGAAGCGACGAGGAACTGCCCGACCGCCAACTCCACCAACCAGAACCATACTTCGCCGCGACAATCTAGTAGACCGTCGCGGCTAACTGTTGGGGTATAGGTGGCGGAGTCGGGTGCGGGCGTCTTGGGTGGTGAAGTGCCAGTTGACTTGGCGTTGGTC
>NZ_JBIVXW010000102.1:0-23914 GCF_044769405.1 Streptomyces sp. NPDC090442 | reverse complement strand
GGCAACGCCGCAGGGGGTCCCCCCGCGCCCTTAAGGCGTGGGGGAGTGCGTGCCAGACGCCGCGACGCCGCGGAGATCCGTCAGAAGCGCCCTAGGCGCGGCGGAAGGCGAGGGTCTCCCCCAGGGCGCCGGCCCGCCAGAGGTCCTGGCAGGCGTCGGCCATCCGGTCCAGGCCCTCGACGACCGCGCCCCAGACGATGCCCGGCACCCAGCCCGCGTCCCCGTTGATCAGCAGGTTGTTGCGCTCGTAGAAGAGCGCGAGGTCGACGACGGTGGCGCGGCCGCGGTGCTTGGCCGCGCTCTCGTAGCCGTAGGAGGCGGTGCCCAACTGGGTGTCACTGAAGGTGAAGTAGCACAGGTCGCCGGGGATCGGGGTGATGGTGGGGTTCTCCAGCGGCGGTTCCTCGGGCGCGAACGGCGGGACCAGGGCGTAGATCTCGTTGCGGGCGTACTTGGCGTGGTAGACGTCGCCGCCGAGCGGCAGGGCGTCCCAGATGGCGGCACAGGTGAGCGGGGCACGATCGTCGAGCAACTTGGCCGTGCAGCTCACGCCGCGCTTGTCCAGGGAGACTTCGATGAAGCGATCGGTCATATCCCGAGCGTAGGGGGCATTACCGGCGTACGGAACATCTCCCGCGGCGAGGTGAAGGACCGGAAACGATCGGCATAGGCGTGAACGGTCCGGGTAACCGCGCGCCCATGGCTCGACCACAGAGCACCACCTCAGACAATCAGGGGTCACACCACCGACAACCCGGCTCCCGGAGACCCGAGATATCCAGACATCGGACGAGCGGCATCCGCCGCCGGTCGCTGCTCGCGGGGGTGGCGGCGCTCGGCGCAGCGGGGGCCGTCGGCGCGGCGAGCGGGTGCAGCCGGGTCCCGACCGCGAGGACCACCGGCGGCGGGCAACTGCTGGAGCGGCTGCGGAAGAAGGGCTCGGTCACCCTCGGCCTGGCCGGCGAGCAGCCCTACGGCTACATCGGCACCGACGGCAAGATGACCGGTTCGGCACCCACCATCGCCCGGGTGATCTTCGAACGGCTCGGCGTCCCGCGCGTCGAGCCGTTCCCCACCGACTTCGGCTCGCTGATCGTCGGGCTGAACTCCCGACAGTTCGACGTCGTCGCGGCCGGGATGTACATCACCCCCCAGCGCTGCGCCCAGGTGGTCTTCGCCGATCCCGAGTACCAGATGCTGGACGCCTTCCTCGTCCGCAAGGGCAATCCACTGAAGCTGCGCACCTACAAGGACATCGCGCGCACCCGCGCCCGGATGGCCACCGGTGTCGGCTACGCCGAGATCGACTACGCCAAGGCCGCCGGGATCACCGACATCACCACACTGCCGGACCAGTTGGCGGGTCTGCTGGCGGTGGAGCAGGGGCGGGTGGACGTCTTCGTCGGCACCGCGGTGACGGTCCGCAACGTCGTGCGGCAGTCGCGGACCACCCGGGCGGAGGCCACGCCCGAGGTCACCCCCTACCTGAACGGGAAGCCGGTGATCGACGTGGGCGCCTTCGCGTTCCGCACCCCGGAGACCCGCCTCCGGGACGCCTTCAACCGGGAGCTGCACGCGATGAAGCGGTCCGGCGAACTCCTGGACCTGATGCGGCCGTTCGGCTTCACCGCCCGGCAGATGACGAAGATCACCGCCAAGGAGAAGTGCCGGCCATGAGCGACATCACCTGGGGTCTGTGGCAACTCCTGTTCAAGGGTGTCTGGGTCACCGTGCAGCTCACCGTCTACAGCGCGGCACTGGCCGCCGCGGTGGCGTTCGGCGTCGGCCTGTCGCGCACCCACCGCCGGTGGTTCGTGCGGTTCCTGTCCGGGACCTACTTCGAGATCTTCCGCGGCACGTCCGCACTGATCCTGATGTTCTGGGTGTTCTTCGTGCTGCCGTTGGGGTTCGGCTGGCAGTTGGTCCCGATGTGGGCCGCGGTGCTGACGCTGGGCCTGACCTACGGCGCGTACGGTTCCGAGGTCGTCCGGGGCGCGATCGCCGCGGTGCCGCCGGCCCAACGGGAGGCGGCCGTCGCGCTCAGCTTCTCGCCCGCGCAGGAGCTGCGGAAGGTCGTCCTGCCGCAGGCGTGGCCGGGGATGGTCCCGCCGTTCAACAACCTGCTGATCGAACTGCTCAAGGGCACGGCGCTGGTGTCGATCCTGGGCGTCGGCGACATCGCCTTCGGCGCCGCCCTGGTGCGCAACGCCACCACCCAGAGCGCCCCCGTCTACACGATCATCCTGGTGATGTACTTCGTCCTGGCGTTCGCCCTGACCCGCGGGATGCGGGCGGTGGAGCGGCGCGCCAAGGCCGGCGTCGGACAGGCCCCGACCCGGCGGCCGCGACTGCGGCTGCGCCCGGCCGCCGGCCCGGCGGTCACCGGCACGGCCGCTCCCGCGGAGGGTGAGGCCCGATGACGTTCGACTGGTCCGCGGTCGGCCACTTCCTGCCGACGTTCTGGAAGGGCCTCCTGGTCACCCTGGAGGCCCTGGTCCTGGGTTCGTTGATCGCCTTCGCGCTCGGCCTGGTTTGGGCGCTGGCGCAGCGCTCGTCCCTGAAGGCGGTGCGCTGGCCGGTGACCGCGTTCACCGAATTCGTGCGCAACACCCCCCTGTTGGTGCAACTGTTCTTCCTGTTCTACGTGATGCCCGAGTGGGGCCTGACGCTCAGCGCGCTGGCCACCGGGGTGATCGGGCTGGGCCTGCACTACTCGACGTACACCGCCGAGGTCTACCGCTCCGGCATCGACGGCGTCCCGGCCGGCCAGTGGGAGGCGGCCGTCGCGCTGAGCCTGCCGCGCCGCCGCACCTGGACGGCGGTGATCCTGCCGCAGGCGGTCCGCCGCGTCGCGCCGGCCCTGGGCAACTACGTCATCGCGATGCTGAAGGACTCGCCGATGCTCTTCGCCATCGGCGTGCTGGAAATGCTGGGCCAGGCCCGGCAGTTCTCGTCGCAGACCTTCCAGACCGTCGAGCCGTACACGGTCGTCGGCGTCGCCTTCATCGCCCTCGCCTACCCCGCGTCCCTTCTCCTGCGAGCCCTGGAGCGCCGCCTTGTCCGCTGACCGGCACACCCCGAACACCGCGCCCGCGGCCACCGCCGAGGCCACCGAGCTGATCCGCTTCGAGGGGGTCAGCAAGCGGTTCGATGGGCACACCGTCCTCGACGCCCTCGACATAAGCGTCTACACCGGCAGGCACGTCACGCTGATCGGCCCGTCGGGCTCCGGAAAGACCACGATCCTGCGGCTGTTGATGACGCTGCTCAAACCGGACGAGGGCACCATCAAGCTCGGTGGCCGGTACCTCACCCACGAGGAGAAGGGCGGCAAACTGGTCCCGGCGAGCGACCGTTACAGCCGCGAGGTCCGCAAGAACATCGGGATGGTCTTCCAGCAGTTCAACCTCTTCCCCAACATGAAGGTGCTGCGGAACATCACCGAGGCCCCGGTGCACGTCCTGGGCCTGGACGCGGACGCGGCCGAGGAGCGCGCCCGCGAACTCCTCGAACTCGTCGGCCTCACCGCCCATCTGGACAAGTACCCCTCGCAGCTCTCCGGCGGTCAGCAGCAACGGGTCGCCATCGCCCGGGCCCTGGCGATGCGCCCGCAGGTCCTGCTGCTGGACGAGGTGACCTCGGCCCTCGACCCGGAACTGGTGGCCGGCGTCCTGGACCTGCTGCGGGACATCGCTCACTCCATGGACATCACCATGCTCTGCGTCACCCACGAGATGAGCTTCGCCCGGGACGTCTCGGACTGCGTGATGATGTTCGACGCCGGTCGGGTCGTCGAATTCGGCCCGCCGGAACGGATCTTCACGGCGCCGGAGCACGAGCGGACCCGGGAGTTCCTGAGCGCGGTCCTGTAGGGGCACGGCGACCGGCCCGTACAAGGGGCGCCGCTCTGGGGCGTGCGGGAGCGCGACATGTGGTGCGCGTACCCGCACGCCCCATCCGCGTCCCGGGCACCGAACGCTCGGGCGCCGGACCGGGCACGCCGCCGCCTTTGAGACATCCGAGACCGCTGAGGCGCGCGGTACGCGTGAGGCGTACGCACACCAGACGGAAGGGCGAGCATCCGTAGCAGAACTGGGACGCCAGAGCCTCAGGCGAAAACCCGACACTCCGTCAACTCCGCACGTCACCAAGGGCCGTCAACCCCCGTCGTCAGCGCCCCACCCGGACCGCTCCTGGCCCCCCGTTGCCGCCGGTCCGCGCGCTGCCCGCCGACCTGGTCATGACCTGGGCATATGCCAGCGTGCAGGGCGCCTGCACAGACGCGTGAACCACCCCGCTTTTCAGTCAAGACCCCCTCCATCCGGGCTCGTTGACCGCTATCGTGATACGAGCCCGTTGACCGGAAGCGGCCCGCTTCCTGCGTAGGTCGCGCCCGATCGACGGTCACGACGCAAGCGGTACCAACCTCCTAGGGGGACACCGTGGCGCTGAAGCCCGAGCCGACCGCGCCGTTCCATTCGGTGCAACACGCCCTTCGCGTTCTCGAAACGATCTCGCGGCACGCCGATGGCGTGACCGATGCGCAGATCGCCCGCGAGACCGGTCTGTCGGCAGCCCACCTCACCCAGATGCTGTCCATGCTGCGCCGCGAAGGCTACGCGCATCAACTCGCCGACGGGG
This sequence comes from Streptomyces sp. NPDC090442, assembly GCF_044769405.1. Lineage (NCBI taxonomy): Bacteria > Bacillati > Actinomycetota > Actinomycetes > Kitasatosporales > Streptomycetaceae > Streptomyces > Streptomyces sp. NPDC090442. Next base: position 19,273 of record NZ_JBIVXW010000102.1, on the reverse strand, counting down.
CATACGTCGTCGGCGAGTCGCTGCTCTTGCTGGGCTCGGGCTCCGACCGCAGCCGCGCCCTGCGCGACAAGCTGCAACGCACACTGGACCAGCTACGCGATTCGGTCGGAGCGGCGGTCTACATCAGCCGGTACATCGACGGCGAGGTGAAGATCCTCCACTACGCCGACGGCCCACTGGCACCGAAGGTCAACGAGTGGGCCGAGTTCCGCCGCACCGCGCACGCCAGCGCGGTCGGCAAGTGCCTGCTGGCCCAGCTCGACCACGACGGTCGGATGGACCACCTCTCTCGCCACAAGACCGCCCGGCTCACCTCCCGGACGATCACCAACGAGAAGGTGCTGTTCCACAAGCTGGACAGCCAGCCACCGACCGTTCCCGTCCTGGATCTCCAGGAGTACGCGGTCGGCACGGTCTGCGCCGCGGTTCCGATCACCGCCGGCAAGACGGTGGGCTGCCTGGCCCTGTCCATGCCGCTGGAGAACGCGCACCGCCTCCGGCAGGCCGCGGACACCCTCAACCGCAAGGCCGCGCCGGTTCTGCTGTCGTTGGCGATCTGAGGCGGGGCGGCTCTTGCTGGCGTCGTTGCTGGGGTGGCCGACGGGGTGGCTTCGATTGCCGGGTGCCCGGAGGCTGAGGCCCGGGGTCCCGTGGGGCGTCGCGCGGGCCCTCGCCCGGGGTGGTCATGAGCACCCCTCTCGACCAGGTAGTATTTCTTTTGTCAGCGCGCGCCGCTAGCTCAGTTGGTTAGAGCAGCTGACTCTTAATCAGCGGGTCCGGGGTTCGAGTCCCTGGCGGCGCACGTAGGAAGTGGGCGCCCTCGGTTTACCGAGGGCGCCCACTTCGTTTTCGGCTCTTCGCTTGCCCTTCGCACCCTTCGCTCTCGCTCTTCGTTGGCTGGATTCCGTTGTGCGGTGTGCGGTGTGCGGTGTGCGTCCTGTTGTGCGGTCACCGGTCCAGGAGGTGCTCCCGGTCGTGCGCGCGGTACTGCGCCACGAGGGCGGCCCGGTCGTCGTCCGTGAGGAGGCGGTAGCACCAGGGGGTGGTGCCGGAGGGGCGATCGGCGGGGCGCGTGGCCGCGCGGGGCTCGATCGGGCGCCACCAGACCGGATCCGGGCCGCGGAAGCCGGCGCTTCGGAGGGCGGCCCGGCACACCTTGTTGGTCGCGGTGACCGGCAGCGCGTCGACGATCCGGAGGAAGCGGGGCGCCATCTTCGTCCCGAGGTCCGGCTGGGCGGCGAGGAAGGCCGCGAAGTCCTCCGGGTCGAAGGCCGCGCCGTCGGGCAGTGCGAGGGCCGCCATGACCTGGTCGCCGGCGACCGGGTCGGGCACGGCGTAGACGGCGGCGCCGGTGACCGGGGCGTACCGGGCGAGGATGTTCTCGATCATCGCGGCGGCCAGGTTCTCGCTGTCGACCCGCAGTCGGTCGTCCGTCCGCCCGGCGAAGTGGAAGAACCCGGCCGCGTCCTGGAAGAACAGGTCACCGGTCCAGTACCAGCCCGCGCCGACGCGCCCCTCGGCCCGCCCCCGGGTGCGCGCGGCGGTGGCCTCCGGATTGCGCCAGTAGCCCTCGAAGGAGCTGCGGCCCCGGTTGACCAGCTCCCCTATCGCCTCGTCCCCGTTGAGGAGGCGACCGGCCCGGTCCCATCGGGCGCGCGGCAGTTCGTCGCCGGTATCCGGGTCGACGACGGCGAGATCGTCACCGGGGGCGGGGCGGCCCACGGCTCCGGGCGGGGTGTCCGGGGTGCGCTGGAGCGCCGCGCCGCCCTCGGAGGAGCCGTAGCCCTCGATCAGCCGGACGCCGAAGCGGTCGGCGCAGCGGGCGATGTCGACGGCGCCGGCCTCCGTGCCGAATCCGGTGCGCAGGGGGTGGTCGCGGTCGTCGGGGGCGGGCGGGGTGGCGAGGAGGTACTGGACGGCCCGGCCGACGTAGGTGAAGTAGGTGGCGCCGTAGCGGCGCACGTCGGGGAGGAAGGCGGAGGCCGAGAAGCGGCGGCGCAGGGCGACGGCCGCGCCGCCGGCGAGCGCCGGGGCCCAGCCGGCGATCACCGCGTTGCCGTGGAACATCGGCATACAGAGGTAGTGGACGTCGTCCTTCCGCACGCCGAAGTAGCGGACCAGGGACTGTCCGGCGGCGGCCAGCCGACCCTGGGTGCAGAGGGCGGCCTTCGGGGCACCGGTGGAGCCGGAGGTGAAGTAGAGGAGCATGCGGGTGTCGGGCCCCGGGGCGGTCGCCCGCCGCTGTTCGCTTCCACGAAGGGCGGTGCCGAGGGCGTCCGCCGGCTGCGCGCCCTCGTAGGGAGCGAGCAGTTCCCGGTAGGCGGGGTCGTCGGTGATCAGTACCCGCTCGGGCGGAATGGGCAGGTCGAGCCCGGCGAGCAGCGGGAGGTGGGCGCGTTCGGTGATCAGCAGCGCGCAGTCGGTGTGGGCGATGTCGCGGGCGAGTTCGGGGCCGCGGCGGGTGGGGTTGATGCCGGCGACGGCGGCCCCGGCGAGCGCCGCGGCGCTGAGCCAGAGCGGGAACTCCGGGACGTTGTCGAGCAACACCCCGATGTGCGGCTCCGCGCCCGACGGCAGCGCCTCGCCCAGCAGCGCGGCCCGCGCGGCGGCCGCACCGGCCACCTGGTGGTGGGTGAGCGCCGTCTCCCGATACTTGAGCGCGATGCGGTGGTCCTCCCACTGCGTTTGGACGAGCTCGGCGACGGTGCGGGGGCCGGACGCACGACTGTCGGCGGGGCGCTCGGGCGCCTCGTGGGCGGCGGGAGGGTGGGCGTGTGTGTCGGGGGTGAACGGGCTGTCGCTGCACGAGCTGTCGGCCACCATGGCGGTGGAGCTTAGCTGACGCAGCATCAGTTTTGGAGAGTGGAGTACCACCACCTCGCCCCCATCAACCCCTGAGTTGACTCCCACCTCCCCAGAACACCAACCCGTGGTGCGACGCCCGCCAACTCCCCCCGGCCATACCGTTCTTACACAACGAGACGACAGTCGACAGACCACACACGACAGCGGTACCGCACAGCAGACACGCACGGTCCGGGGCGGCGAGGGCCTCCCCGGAGAGAGGACGGAGAGGCCCGATGACGACGCAGCAACTACCGCCGTCGCAGCGACCGGACGCCGCACACGCCACGTCCGGTCAGGCCAGCGGGGCCAATTACAGGGACGGGAACAGGCGCAGGGGCGGGGACAACGGCAGAGACAGAGGCGGGCGTAGCGCCAGAGCCGCCACTGGAGGTTGCGGCCCGGGCGAGGTCAGGACAGATCGACGTCCGAGCAGGCGTAGAACGCGTTGCCCGTATCGGCGATGTTCCATACGCCCAGGATGATGTGGTGCCCGGACTTGAGGGTGGGGACGGTGCCCTGATGCTGCACCGTCTCCCCCGGCCGCGCACCGCCCGTCGGGACCTTCATGAACGGTTCGGGTTCGAGGTCGGCGCGGGTGAGCGGCTTGGTCGGGTCGTAACCGTCCTTCGTGATGAAGTACTCGAAGTCCGCCGTCGCATGACGCGCGGTGATCCGCCAGGTGAAGGTGTAGCCCTGCCCCGGGGAGAGTTTGGTCGCGGGCCATGCGCCGCCGCGTGGGTCGTCGAGCTGAGCGAAGCTGTCGTGCCCGCCGGAGCAGATCTTGCCGTCGGCCGGCCCGGCGGCCGGGAATCCCTTGGGCGCCTCGACGCTCTGGGGCTCGTACTGAATCGCACCGCAGTCCTTGACGGTTCCGTTGGCGCAGAGCGCCTGACGACTCGGAGGCGCATCGCTGTAGCCGTGACTGGAGGCGCTGCCCGTTGCGAGAAAGGAGGCTCCGACGACACCTAGGCCGATCACGGCGGCAGTGAGCTTATTCCGCATGCTTCGCTCCTGAAGAACGTGGGGGAAGGGAGTTCTGCAAGCCAAGTGAAATGCAGCGCAGTGCCGTGCACGGCAAACTGCAGCGCATGGCACCGACGCGTGGTCCAGACCAACCGGCAGATTAGTGAGGGGAGTTGACCATGTCTAGACCATGAACCGCCCGCGTCTGAGCGGCATCGACACGGCATCTGCGACATCGGCCGCGCCGCTCGCCCACGATGCCGCTCGCTCACCACACCGTTCACCGTGGGGCGCGCTCCGCGGCCTTCCCTGCACAACGTTCTCTTCGGAGCTCGCCCTGTGGTGCTGACCGTAGGGAGCGGCGGCCCATGTGAAAGTGGCTCGCATGGGTACAACACCGGATGGCCGCCCCATTCCGCCCCCGCAGGCCGGGGAACGTCAGATGCTGGAGAGCTGGCTGGACTTCCATCGCGCCACGCTGGAACTGAAGTGCGCCGGCCTCGATGACCATCAGCTGAGGACGGCCTCGGTGCCGCCGTCGTCGATGACGCTGCTGGGCCTGATCCAGCACATGGCAGAGGTCGAACGCAACTGGTTCCAGCGGGTGTTCGCGGGCCAGGTTTCGCCACGGCTGTACGAGGGGGGCGCGGGCGACGGCTTCGCGGTCATCCCCGGCCGCGGGGGCGACGAGGTCCTGGACCGCTGGCGCGCGGAGGTCGCACGGAGCAGGGAGCTGATCGCCGGCTCGTCGTTGGAAGACACCGGCAAGCTCTCGGAACAGGAGGCCGCACACGTGGGTGACCAGGGCGTCTCACTGCGTTGGATCTTGGTCCACATGGTCGAGGAGTACGCACGCCACAACGGTCACGCAGACCTGATCCGGGAACGCATCGACGGCACCACGGGCACCTGAGACACAGGCCGATGCCTGCGCCGTGGGTCGATGCCTGAGACGCGTGTCGATGCCTGAGACATAGCTCGGCGGGGGTGGGGCGGGGTGGGGGCGGGGGCCCCGGGGGGAGGAGGAAGGGAGCTCCACAGGAAACCCGCCCGAGCCCGCGCGCCCGCCACCTCACTCCCCTCCCTCTCCTCCGCCCCTCACAAGTCGCCCAGGCTCAAGCGTCCCGGCCGCTGGTACGGGGCAAGGTAGGGCAGGCCATCAGGACACCGGCAGACACCCACAGGACCTGACGGGGCACTGACAAGGACACCGGCAGGGGCATCGGCAGGGGCATCGACAGGGCGCTGACGGGGCCCCGCAGGGCGTTGCCAGACGTCGAGTAGGAATCCCCGCGTGCAGTGAGGCGCCAGACGCGAGCTCTCGCGCCCGGCCGCGAGAGCACCTGGGCCCCCTGAGGTCCCCGGAACCCCTGGAATCCCCCGAACCCCTGGAGTTCTCAGGATCCCTGGAGTTCTCAGGGTTCCTGATGCCCCCGGAATCTCTGGAGCCCCCGGAATCCCTGGCGTTCCCGGGATCTCTCAGGTCAGGCCGCTGCTTCTCGGACGGGGCCTGGGGTGGGCGCGGCGGCGGTTTGGACCAGGGCCGTGTAGGTGCGGCGGAGGGCGATGAGGGATTCCTGGGCCTCGCGGTAGACGGCGGCGTCGGGGCCGCCGCGGTGGGCGAGGGTGCGGACGGGAGCGCAGTGGCGGTCCATGGCGCTGAGCCAGGCGCGGTGTTGGGCCGGGAGGTGGCGGCGCAGGTGTTGGCGACGGCCCTCGCCGAGGCGGCGGCCGCCGATGCCCAGTACGGCGTCCGCGGCCTGGAGGACCGGCGGTTCCAGGGCGCCCTGCTCGGCGAGCGCGCCGAGGACCGCGCGCTGCTGGTCGGTGGCCGGGGCGGCGGCCAGTTCCGTTGCCTCGGAGTGGAGTTGGGCGCGCAGGGCGTGCTGAATGCGGACCAGGCGGCGCAGCGCCGTCGGGGTCGAGGAGTCGTCGGGGGCGCGGCCGGCCAGGGTGTCGGCGAGGCGGAAAAGCCAGATGCCGTGGGCCTCCAGGCGGGTCGCGGCGAGCATCAGCCGGTCCAGGCGGCACAGCGGCTGGCCTTCCGGGGCCCAGCGGACGATCGGCACCAACTGTTCGGTGCGGGCCAGTTGGTCGATGGGGATGTGGCGGCGCGGTTTGCGTTCCGGGGCCCAGTTGTGGAGCGCGAGGGTGGGCAGGGCGACGAACTGGTCGTGGTCGATGCGGTGCGCGATGGCGGACCAGAGTTCGAGGAACGCGTCGTTGGCGACCTGGCGGGCGGCCGGCGCCTGCGGGTCGAGGGCTCCCCAGCCGCAGGAGACGGCGATGACCGCGACGCGCATCGCGGCGGCCTCGGCGTTGCGGGGCGAGAGGCGGGAGACGCGCTGGCGCAGGGCGGCCAATTCGTCGGCGCGGTCGGCGCGTTCGATGACGGCGACGGCGGTGGCGCGGTCGGGTGCGACGGCCGCTTCGCGGGCCATGGCGTCGAGCCGGGTCCAGGTGCCGATCATGGAGCGGACCGGCGGCCGCTCGGGGAGGAAGCCGTGCGCGCACGGGTCGTGCGGGGCCGGGGCGCCGGACGCGTCGCAGTCGGCGGCCGCGGTGTCCGCCGCGTCCGTGGAGTCGGGGCTCGTGCCGTTCGGGCCGCCCTGGACAGGGATGCGGACGGCGGGGTCGGTGCCGGCCCGGGCGGCCAGGGTGCGTGCGGCCGCGGTCCGCGCGTCGGCGGGTGCGGGGGCGCCCGGGGCGCCCGTTGCGGCGGTGGGCGTCGCGCGTATCGCGGGGCGGGCGTCGGGCGTCGTCGTCATGGGAGTGGGAGTCATCAGCACTTCCCCGCAAGCAGGCGGGCCAGGTGGGCGTCCATATCGAGATAGCGGTCTTCGCGGCCGGGCGGGACGATGGCCGCGGTCTGCTCCAGCCAGGCGGTGAGCTCCGTCGCGCGCACCGTCAGCTCGCAGACGCTGTCGTCGGTGGCGAGCTCGATGTGTACGTGCCGGGGTCCGGCGGCGCGGCGGGCGGGCCACACCCGTACGTCGCCCTCGCCGACCTCTTCGCACAGGCCGCCGAGCAGCAGGTCTCGGGCGAACAGCCAGGTGGCGACCGCTTCGCCGCGGCTGAGGAAGGCGACCTCGACCTCGTAGGGGCGGTCGCTGCGGTAGCCGAACCGGCCGGCCACCGGAACCGTTTCGTCCGGCCCGAGGAGGAGCTGCATCTCAAGGGTGCGCTTGGCTGTCGACACCACGACGATCAACCTTTCCGAAGAGGGGCGAGTCCCGGGGCCCCGGGTCGGGGCTCGCGTCCTAGCAGACGTTGGCTCGAGGGATGGGGTTGCAGGTGACGGCGGAGTAGTGATGGACGCCATGATCCGCGGGGGAAGGACGGGCGGGGGTCCGGGCTCCCGGTCGGGCGGGGGGTGGCGCGCGCGGTGCCGGGTGCGGGGTGTCCGGAAACCGTCATGCAGTTCTCCTCCGGGCCGGCTGCTCGTGGGGCCGTGCGCCCCGGCGTCGGCCCGCCGCGCCCCGGCGCTGGCGTCAGCCTCTCAACTGGCAGGAGATACCGCATGCTGACGGGGCAACTGTTGCGCTACGGCTACGAACTCGATCTTCACAGACCAATTCGGGCGCGACGGCAGGCAATAGTCCCGAGGTGGAGGGACTTTCGCCCCGGGCGGGAGGGGGTGTTGATGAGGTATAGGGCGGCGGGAGGGGTGAGAGGTGGAGTGCAGTGGCGAGTGTGGGGTGACTGGTGGTGCGAGTGGGGTGAGCGCGAGGTGGCGGGGATCACAGGGGGCGGGTGCGTGGGTGGGGCGTTCTTGGGTACGGACCACCCTCGGAGTTCGTGTAGAGTTTTCCTCGTCAGCGCGCGCCGCTAGCTCAGTTGGTTAGAGCAGCTGACTCTTAATCAGCGGGTCCGGGGTTCGAGTCCCTGGCGGCGCACGTAGGACTGAGGCCCCTCGCATTGCGAGGGGCCTCAGTCGTGTTGTGGTGACGGCGCGGTGTCGCGGAGCGGTGGGGACCCGGTGGCCGGGGCCTGGCCCACGGCGGCGTCGCCGGTCGTGGGCAGGAGCGCGGGGCTGCTGGTCAGCGGGGCGGGGGCGCCGCCGCAGAGCCAGCACGTCAGCAGCAGGGCGGCCCAGGCGATGCCCCAGAGGGGCCGGGTGCCGGGTCCCCGTTGGCGTGGCGCCGCGAGGTCCGTCGAGGTGCCTGCCCGCTCGGTGGGGGTGGCCCGTTGTTCAGTGTTCGTCGGCACCGTCGCTCCCGTGGCGTTCGCGGCGGAGGCGGAGTCTGAGGCGGAGCAGTTGGCCCGCGATGACCAGGATGGCACCGCCCGCCAGGACGAGGGCGACGGCGGAGGTGCTGCTCAGTTCGCGGTGGGCGACGACCCGGTCCGGTACGAGGTGGGTCCGGGCGGGCGGGGTGAGGGCCAGGTGCGGCCCGGTGGGGAGGGCGGCCCGGGTGCCGTGGGCGGCGGTGGGCGGTGGGCGGTGCGGGTCGGGGGCGGCCGGGGTGGCGGTGGCGGCGGTCTGGGCGGTGTGGGGGCTGCGTACGGCGTCGGCGCACGCGGGAGCCGTCGTCACCGCGCACGCCGCGACCGCGGCACAGAGTGTGAGCTGCGGTGAGCGCATGGTGTACCTCCGGTTACTCCGAAGGTCCGCCGGTCCGCCGGTGGGCGCATCCGGGGCGGTGTGGGGCTGCGCCGATCGGGTGGGCGGGGGCGCAGACGGCGGGGGTCTCGCCGCTGGCGGCTTGCGGGAAGGGGGCGGTGGGACTCCGTGCGTGCCCGTCCGTACGCCCTTGTTTCGTCCCGGTCGGAGGCGGCCGGGCGGGTGTCGCGGCCTGGCGCGGTGTGCGGGCGGGGCTTCGGAGCGTCACTCCCATGGCATGTGAGCTGGGGCGCCTCTTACGGTAGGGCCATGACTGAGCGCAAGCCCATCGAATCGTGGCTCACCGATATGGACGGTGTGCTGATGCACGAAGGCGTCCCCGTGCCGGGCGCGGACGCCTTCATCAAGAAGCTCCGGGATTCCGGCCGTCCCTTTCTGGTGCTCACCAACAACTCGATCTACACGCCGCGGGACCTGCACGCCCGGCTCAGCCGGATCGGGCTGGACGTGCCGGTGGCGAACATCTGGACGTCGGCCATGGCCACGGCGACGTTCCTGGACACCCAGCGGCCCGGTGGTACCGCCTATGTGATCGGGGAAGCGGGCTTGACGACCGCCCTGCACGACGCGGGGTACGTACTGACCGATGTCGATCCGGATTTCGTGGTCCTGGGTGAGACGCGGACGTACTCGTTCGAGGCGTTGACGAAGGCGATCCGGCTCATCAACGGTGGTGCGCGGTTCATCGCGACGAATCCGGACAACACCGGTCCGTCGCCGGAGGGGGCGTTGCCGGCGACCGGTTCGGTGGCCGCGCTGATCACCAAGGCGACGGGGAAGGAGCCGTACTTCGTCGGGAAGCCGAATCCGTTGATGATGCGCCATGCGCTCAATGTCATCGGGGCGCATTCGGAGACCTCCGCGATGATCGGCGACCGGATGGACACCGATGTGTTGGCGGGGTTGGAGGCCGGGATGGCGACGTTCCTGGTGCTGACGGGGCTGACGTCGGCGGAGGAGGTCGACACCTATCCGTTCCGGCCGACGAAGGTGGTGGACTCGATCGCCGATCTGGTGGATCTGGTCTGAGCCGGGGCGGGCGGCCCGGCGGGTCGTTACGGGTCGGGGCCGGAGCGGGTGGTCCCGGCTCCGGCCCCGGTGCGGTGGGGGGCTTCCGCCGGGGGTCAGCTTCCGGTGGCCGTCCGCCAGGCGTTGACGTAGGTGTCGAGGTTCTTGTCGATGTCGTTCCAGTCGGGCTCGAAGATGTCGACGCCGTTCATGATCTTGGCGAGGGCGGTGGCGTTGGGGTCGGTGGGCTTGACGTCCTTGCGGGCGGCGAAGCCGCCGCCGACGGCGGAGACCTCTTCCTGGACGGGCTTGCTGAGCAGGTAGTCGAGGAACTTGCGGGCGCTGTCGGCGTGCGGGGCGCCCTTGACCAGGCCGGCGGCGTAGGGGAGGGCGAAGGTGGTGGGGCGGGCGCCGGGCTTGGCGGCGGGGAAGAAGATGCCCTGGTTGGGCATGGTCTTGGTGTTGGCGTAGTTCATCTGGACGTCGCCGTTGGCGACGAGGAGTTCGCCCTTGTCGGTCTTGGGGGCGAGTTGGCCGGTGGAGGAGGACGGGCCGACGTTGTTGGCCTGGAGCTTCTTGAGGAAGTCCATGGCGGGGCCCTGGCCGCCGAAGTCGTGCAGGGCCTTGATGAGGACGGCGGTGCCGTCGCCGGCGACGCCGGGGGTGGAGTACTGGAGCTTGCCGGCGAAGCGGTGGTCGGTGAGGTCCTGCCAGGTGGCCGGGGGCTTGGGCAGTTCCTTCTTGTTGTAGATGAAGCAGAAGTAGTTGTTGACGACGGAGACCCACTTGCCGCCCGGGTCCTTGTCGGCGGCGGCGACCTGGTCCGAGCCCTGGGGGCGGTAGGTGTCCAACAGGCCCTTGCCGTCGGCCTGTTGGATGAAGGGCGGCAGGGTGACCAGGACGTCGGCCTTGGTGTTGGTGCGTTCGCGGGCCAGGCGCTGGACGGCGGCGCCGGAGCCGGACTCGACGTAGTTGACCTTGATGCCGGTCTGCTTCTCGAAGTCCTTGAAGACCTTGTCGTAGAAGCCGTCGCCCTTCTCGCTCTTGAGGCCGTCGGCGCTGTAGACGGTGATCTCCTTGGCGTTGGGGTCGGCGGCGGAGGCGCCGCAGGCGGTGAGGGAGCCGGCGAGGGTGAGGGCGGCGGCGCCGGCGAGGAGGGGGCGGGAGAGACGGCGGGGCGGGCGACTGGGCATGGCGGGGGCTCCTGGAACGGGAGTCGAAAGGAGGGGAGTTGGGGGGTGGGGTCGGTGCGGGGCTAGCGGTAGGTGGCCCTGGTGCGGAGGCGGGAGACGCCGAGGAGGACGAGGAGGGTGGTAGCCATGAGGACCACGGCGAGGGCGGCGCCGGTGAAGAGGGCGCCGCGGTCGGTGGCGGCGAAGATCTGGACGGGCAGCGGCATCCAGTCCGGCGGGTAGAGCATCATCGTGGCGCTCAACTCGCCCATGGAGAGGGCGAAGCACAGGCCGGCGGCGGCGGTCAGGGACGGCAGCAGCAGGGGGAGTTTGACTCGCCACAGGACGTAGGCGGGGCGGGCGCCGAGGCCGGCGGCGCTCTGCTCGTAGGCCGGGTCGAGGCGGGCCAGGGCGGCGGTGACGGACTGGTAGGCGAACGCGGTGACCAGCACGGTGTGGGCGATGATCACGATCTGCGGGGTGCCGTTGAGGAGGAACGGGGGTTGGGAGAAGGCGACGAGGAGGGCGAGGCCGACGACGACGGAGGGGACGGCGACCGGGAGCAGGAAGAGGGCGTCGAGGATCCGGCGGGTGCGGCGGCCGAGCTTTTCGGCGGCGAGGGCGGCCCAGGTGCCGATGGTCAGGGCGAGGACGCTGGCGGCGAGGGCGGTGAGCACACTGGTCAGCAGGGCGGTGGGGGCGTCGCCCTGGGCGATGTCCTGATAGTGCGTCAGGGTCAGGCCGGAGGGGAGGGCTCCGCTCCAGCCGCCGGCGACCGAGGCGGTGGCGATGACCAGCAGCGGGAGGGCGAAGACCGGTACGAAGAGGAGGGCGAACGCCGCCCAGATGACCCGGCGGGCGGCTGCGCTATGCACGAGCACGGTCGGCACCTCCTACGGCGAGGGCGGGGGCGGTGGGGGTGTTCTTGGCGGGGGTGCGGGTGGGCGTGCGCCGGGGGGTTCTGGCGGTGCCGGTGGTGCGGGACATCACCGTCCGGTAGAGGGCGTAGAGGGCTGCGGAGAGCGCGATGTTGATGACCGCGACGACGCAGGCGCCGGTGTAGTCGCCGTCGAGGATCGCCTTGGTGTAGACGAGCATCGGCAGGGTGACGACGTTCTTGGCGCCGGTGAACAGGACGATGCCGAACTCGTTGAGGCACAGCACCAGGACGAGGGCGCCGCCGGCGGCCAGTGAGGGCAGCGCCTCGGGCAGGATCACCGTCCGCACGATCCGCCAGGGGCGGGCGCCCAGCGAGCCGGCGGCCTCCACCTGAGCGGTCTCCACCTGGGAGAACGCGGCCAGGAGGGGGCGCATCACGAACGGGGTGAAGTAGGTGACCTCGGCGAGCAGCACGCCCCAGGGGGTGTGCAGGAAGTCCAGTGGCCCGTGGGCGGCGCCGGTGACGTCGGTCCAGAGGCCGTTGGCGATGCCGACGGTGCCGTAGAGGAACAGCAGGGCGAGGGTGATCAGGAAGGACGGGAAGGCGAGGAAGAGGTCGATGAAGCGGGCCAGTGCCTTGCCGCCGGGGAACGGGACGAAGGCGATGACCAGGGAGAGCGCCAGGCCGAGGAGGAGCGCGCCGAGGGTGGCGCCGACGGCGATCAGCACGGTGTTGGTGAGCGCGTCCTGGAAGGAGGTGGCGGTCAGCACCGTGGTGTACGGGGCGGTGGAGGGGCCGCCGCCGTCCTCGGGGGTGAGGGACTGGCGGACCACCAGGGCCAGCGGGTAGAGGAACACCACGGCGAGGGCGGCGACGGGCGGCAGGGCCCAGAGGGCGGCGGTGCGTCCGGGGCGGGGCCCGGTGTGCGGGGTGGTGCGGTCAGGCATCGGGGGCTCCGGCGTCCGCGGGGCCGGTCTGGCCGGTCGGGGCGGGGAGGTCGGCGGGGAGGAGGACGGCGTCCTCGGGGGCGAAGTGCAGGGCGAGTTCGGTGCCCAGCGGCGGGGGGTCGCGCAGTTCGCGCAGGTCGGCCAGGACGCGGTGGCCGTCGACCGTGACGTACAACCGGTGGGTGGCGCCGCGCCATTGGACCTCGGTGACGGTGCCGCGCAGGGTGTTGCCGTGGCCGTCGGGGGCGGCTCCGAGGCCGAGCAGGTGCGGGCGGACGCAGAGGGTGGCGGTGGCGCCGGGCGCCGCGTCGCCGGTGGGGACGGTCAGTCGGCGGCCGGCGAACTCCACGCCGCCGGCGCGCACGGTCACCGGCAGCAGGTTGGCGGTGCCGACGAAGGAGGCGGTGAACGTGGTGCGGGGGCTGCGGTAGAGGGCCTGCGGGGTGTCGCACTCGCGCAGCCGGGCGGACTCCAGGACGGCGATCCGGTCGGCGAGGGTGAGCGCCTCGACCTGGTCGTGGGTGACGTAGAGGAGCGAGAGGTCGGGCAACTCGCGGTGCAGGCGGGCGAGTTCGGCGAGCATGCCGGAGCGCAACTGGGCGTCGAGCGCGGAGAGCGGCTCGTCGAGCAGCAGCACGCCGGGGCGGATGGCCAGTGCGCGGGCGATGGCGACGCGCTGTTGCTGACCGCCGGAGAGTTCCCGGGGGTGCCGGTCGGCGTGGCCGGCCATGCCGACCATCTCCAGGGCCTCGGCGACCCGGCCGGGGATCTCAGCGCGCGGCGCCTTCTGCGCCCGGAGGCCGAAGGCGACGTTCTCGGCGACCTTCATGTGCGGGAAGAGCGCGTACTGCTGGACGACCATGCCGATGCCGCGCCGGTGGGGCGGCAGGTCGGTGACGTCCCGGCCGCCGATCAGGACGCGGCCGGAGACCGGGCGGACGAAGCCGGCGACGGCCCGTAGGGCGGTGGTCTTGCCGGAGCCGGACGGGCCGAGGAGGGCCATCACCTCGCCCGGTTCGACGGTGAGGTCGAGGCCGTCCAGGACGGTGTGTTCGTGGTGGCGGCCGTAGGCGACGGTGACGCGGTCGAAGCGGATGCCGGAGGCCGGCGCGGGCGCGGTCGGTGCGGGCGGCGCGGGCACGGCGGGCGGGGCGGGGACCGTGGCAGGTGCGGGCATCTCACACCACTCCCAGCAGGGCGGGCAGTTCGGTGACGGAGTCCAGGACGTGGGTGGCGCCGGCGGTGCGGAGCCGGTCGGCGTCGTGGGCCCCGGTGAGCACCCCGGCCACGACCGTGGCGCCGCTGCGGCGGCCGGAGGTCATGTCGTAGGAGGTGTCGCCGGCCACCGCGATCTGCGCGACGTCGTCGGCGGCGCCGGTGCGCAGCAGGGCGGCCAGCACCATGTCGGGGTAGGGGCGGCCGCGGCCGCCGGCGTCGGCCGGGCAGAGGGTGAGGGCGACCAGGTCGCGCCAGCCGAGGGCGTCGAGGATGGCGTCCTGGGTGACCCGGGCGAAGCCGGTGGTGAGGACGACGGTGCGGCCGGCTTCCTGGAGGGCTTCGATGGCGTCGCGGGCGCCGGGGACGGGGGCGACCTGCCCGTCGTCGACCAGGGTGCCGTAGGCGGACTCGAAGGCGCGGTTGGCGCGTTGGGCGGCCTCCTCGGTGGCGGCCGGGTCGCCGCCCGGGTCGGCGAACAGGTGCCGGAAGACGGAGATCTTGGACTCGCCCATGGTGGCGCGGACGTAGGCGAGGTGTTCGGCGTGCTCGGGGCTGCCGGGCTCGACGCCCATGTGGTGGGCGGCGGCGTCGAAGGCCCGCTCCACCAGTCCGCCGTCGGCGACGGTGGTGCCGGCCATGTCGAGGACGACCAGCCGGGTGTCGTGGGGGTGTGTGGGGTGCGTCAACGGGCTCACCATCCCAGGGTGTTGGCGGTGGTTTCGGCGATGGCCGGGGAACAGGTCATGCCGCGGCCGCCGGGTCCGGTGACCAACCAGACGCCGTCGGCGACCTGTTGGCGGTGGACGACGCGGCCGGTGTCGGTGCACTGGGCGTAGACGCCGGCCCAGCGGTGGCGGATGCGGGGCAGCGGGCGGCCCAGGAGCGTCTCGACGACGCCGGTGAGGTGCTCGTAGGGCTCCTCGACGGTGTCGAAGGCGAACGGCGTCTCGTACTCGTGGGTGTCGCCGATGGTCAGGCCGCCGTCGGCGCGCTGGACCATCAGCAGCTGCATCTTGTGGGCGGCGGCGGTGGGGGCCTGCGGCTGGCCGGCGTTGAGGGCGTCGAGGGCGTCGCCGCGGTAGGCGGGGTAGTAGCGGAAGCTGTCGGCGTCCGCGATGGAGGTGGTCAGCGCCTCGCCGAGCGGGTCGGTCTGCATCATCTGCAGCCGCACCCGGCGCACCGGCAGGTCGGGGACGAGCTCGCGGACCAGGCCGCCGAGCCAGGCGCCGGTGCACAGCACCACCGCGTCGCCGTGGTGGGTCTCGCCGTGGTCGTCGCGGACGGCGCGGTCGCCGACCACCTCACGGACCTCGCGGCCGCCGAGGTAGGTGTACCGTCCGGACGCCAACAGGGCGTCCTTCAGGGCGCGTTGGGCGACCCGGGGTTCGACGGCCGCGTCCCGTTCGCACCACAGGGCGCCGGTGAAGTCGCCGCGCAGTGCGGGGTTGACGGCGCGGGCCTGTTCGGCGTCGAGGTAGCGGTAGCCGCGGGCGGCGGCGTCCGGGCGGCGGGTGGCGGCCTCGGCGACGGCCCGTTCGGCGTCGTTGCGGACGACGGTGAGCGAGCCGATGGCGCGGAAGCCGATGCCCGGGACGCGGGCGCCGACGGCCTCCCAGAGTTCGCGGGCGCGCAGCGCGGTGTCCAGCTCCTCGCCGCCGGCCCGGCCGCTGACCCAGATCTGCCCGAAGTTGCGGACCGAGGCGCCGCGGGCCTCGGCCTCCCGCTCGATGTGGAGGACCTCGTGGCCCCGTTCGACTGCGTGCCAGGCGTGCATGGTTCCCAGCACGCCGGCTCCGACGACTATGACTCGCATGCCCCTGACGCTCGCGGCGGCGGGTGACCCGCGGGGGAAGGTTCGGCGTCGCCTCGGTTAACAGCCCTTCAAAGTTGGCCTAGACCCGTTATCGTTCTGTGATTTTTGAGTGGTGTCGACACTCGCGGACGGTGGCCGGCACTTCCGGGAGGCGGTCGGCGGGTGCGGGTGGCGATCGTCAAGTCCGTTTGGCGTCCGCCCTGTTCGGGTGACACCCGGCGCCTCCGGGTATCCACCGACACCCCTGGGTAGTGGTCAGCAAGGGGCCCACCCACCCCCTACGGGTCCCGACCCCCGCTCCCCTACGGGCCGTCGCCCCGCCCCGTGCCCCCGTTCCCCAGGTGGGTGGTGAAGGAGAACCGGTCGCCCCGGTAGAGCGAGCGCACCCGCTCCAGCGGGCGCCCCTGGGTGTCCCGGGACCAGCGGTGGATCAGCAGCATCGGCAGCGCGCCGGGCGTGCCGATCAGCAGCGCCTCCCGTGGGGTGGCCAGGACCGTCTCCAGGCGCTCGTCCGCGTCGCCGAAGCCGATGTCGAGCCGCTCGTGGAGGTAGGCGTAGAAGGACGAGTCCGGCTCGAAGTCGGCCGCCAGGTCCGGGGCCCGGTCGACCGCGACATAGGTGCTCTCCAGGCCGACCCGTTCGTCGTCGGCGAGCAGCACCCGCTCCAGGTGCCACACCGCGTCGCCGGCGGCGAGCCCGAGGTCGCGGGCGAGCGCCGGCGGGCTGGGGAAGCGGTCGAGCGAGACCAGGTGCCGGCCGGGCGTGCGGCCCTGGCGGCGGACCCCCTCGGTATAACTGGCGAGCGAGAGCGGCTGCTCCATCTTGGGCCCGGCGACAACCGTGCCGCGCCCCAACCGGCGCAGCCGCCCCTCCAGCACCAGCTCCCGCAGCGCCTGGCGCAGCGTCTCCCGGGACACCTCGAACCGCAGGGCCAGCTCGCGCTCGGCGGGCAGCGGCTCACCCTCGCCCAACTCGGCCAGCAGGGCGGTGATTTCGACCTTCGCCGCGTAGTACTTGGGGATGCGTCCGTGCTCGGGAACGCCGGACCGGATGGGTGCGCCAGGATCCTGGCCGTACGGGAACTCCACCCGGCGATCTTCGCACCAGTGGCGCGCGGGCAGCACCGACCCCGACGCGCCCCGGTCCGCGCGGTCGCCCGCTAACGGAACAATCCGCCCAACACCAGCTCCGCCGCGCCGTCCGCGACGACCCTGGACCCGCCGCGGGCCAGCGCCACCGGCACCGCGGACGCGCCCCCGCGGCCGTCGCCGGACGCCGTCGCCGGCCGGCCGCGCAGGGCCGCGTGCTCGGCGAGGGCCGCGGCCACGCCGTCCCGGAAGCACTCCGGGTGCGCGAGGACGGTACGGCCGCCGAGCAGCACCCGCTCGACGTCCAGCAGCTCGACGAGGTTGGCCGCGGCCACCCCCAACACCCGGGCCGCGGCCGCCGGTTCACCGTCTGCCACCGCCGCCAGACACAGCGCCTCGACGCAACCGCGCCGCCCGCAGGTGCACCGCGCCCCGTCCAACTGCACGACCTGGTGGCCGAACTCGCCCGCACCGGTGTGCGGCCCGCGGTAGAGGCCGCCGCCCAGGACCAGTCCGGCGCCGAGCCCGGTCCCCAGGTGCAGATAGGCGAACGAGGCGCCGCCCTCCCCCGGCGCGCGGCCGAGGCCGAGGGCCGCCGCGTTGGTGTCCTTGTCGACGACGACGGGCAGGCCGAGGCGGTGCGCCAGCGCGTCCCGCAGCGGGAAGCCGTCCCACTGCGGGGCGCCGGTGACCTGCCGCAGCACGCCCGTCGCATGGTCCAGCGGCCCCGGGCAGGCCACCCCCGCACCGAGGACCGGCGGGCCGTCGGCGGCCGTCCGCAGCGCCGCGACCCCGCGCACGACGGCGTCCAGCACCACCCCGGCGCCGGCGCCGAAGTCCAGCGGCGCACGGTGGACGGCGACCGGCCGGCCGGCGAGGTCGGCCAGCACGCAGGTCAGCTCGTCGCGGTCCAGGTGGACGCCGACGGCGTGCCGGGCGTCGGGGACCAGCCGCAGGACGGTGCGCGGCTTGCCGCCGGTGGAGGCCCGGCGGCCCGCCTCGGCGACCAGACCGTCGGCCCGCAGCCGCGCGGTGATCTTGCTGACCGCCTGCGGGGTGAGCCCGGTCCGCTCGGCCAGCTCCAGCCGGCTCACCCCCTCCTCCCCCGCCGCCCGCAGCAGCCCCAGTACCAGGGCGGCGTTGTGCCCGCGCAGGGCGAGGAGATTGGCGCCGGGTGCGGACGAAGCCGACGGGACCGGGGCGGCCTCGGGTGCCACGACACCGGCCGGCCGGTCGTCGATCTGCGGACGCTCGGGCCCGCCCTCAGGGGCGTTGCTGCTGCTCACACCCCCCATTCTCCGCATCGCTTGCACTTTCGCAACGCCGTTGCGAAAGTGGGTCGCATGAGCGCCCCCGAAGCCCGCACCGCCACCGCGTCCCGCACCGCCCCCGTCCGCGTCGGCCTGATCGGCTACGGCCTGGCCGGCTCCGTCTTCCACGCCCCCCTGATCGCCGCCACCGACGGCCTGCTGCTCGACACCGTCTCGACCCGCAGCCCCGAACGGCAGGCGCAGGCCCGCGCCGAACACCCGCAGGTCCACACCGTCGCCACCGCCGAGGAGGTGTTGGCCCGGGCCGCCGACGGCGCGCTCGACCTGATCGTGCTGGCCTCGCCCAACAAGACGCATGTCCCGCTCGCCACCGCCGCGTTGGAGGCCGGCACCGCGGTCGTCGTCGACAAGCCGCTGGCCGCCACCGCCGCCGAGGCCGAACGCCTCGCCGCGCTCGCCGACCGCCGCGGACTGCTGCTCTCGGTCTTCCAGAACCGCCGCTGGGACAACGACTTCCGCACCGTGCGCCAGCTCCTCACCGACGGCGCGCTCGGCGACGTACAGCGCTTCGAGTCCCGCTTCGAACGCTGGCGGCCCCAACCCAAGGGCGGCTGGCGCGAGTCCGGCGACCCGGCCGAGCTCGGCGGCCTCCTCTACGACCTCGGCAGCCACCTCGTCGACCAGGCCCTGACCCTCTTCGGCCCGGCGCTCTCCGTCTACGCCGAGACCGACATCCGCCGCCCGGGCGCGGAGGCCGACGACGACACCTTCCTCGCCCTCACCCACGCCGGCGGCGTCCGCACCCACCTGTGGGTGAGCGCCACTACCGCCCAACTCGCCCCGCGCTTCCGGGTCCTGGGCAGCCGGGCCGGCTACGTGAAGTACGGCCTGGACCCCCAGGAGGCCGCCCTGCGCGCCGGCCTCCGCCCCGGCACCGAAGGCGACGCGTGGGGCGTCGAGCCGGAGTCCTGCTGGGGTCGCCTGGGCGCCGGCACATCCCCCCTGACGGGGGGCGGCTCACCCGTGCCCACGCTTCCGGGCGACTACCCCGCGTACTACGCCGGCGTCGCGCGGGCGTTGCGCAGCGGCGGTGAACCGCCGGTTTCCGCGACGGAGGTGGCGGCGTCGCTACGCGTCTTGGAGGCGGCGAGGCGCTCCGCGGAGGAGAGCCGAACCGTGGCGCTCCGCTGAACGTACCCGTACGTTGTCGGCTGTCCCGCCGCGCGGGTCGCTGTCGTTGCGCCTACGGCGCGGATCCGCTGCGCGGGGCTTGCGGCCCACGTTGTCGGCTGTCCCGCCGCACGGGTCGCTGTTCTTTGCGCCTGCGGCGCGGATCCGCTGCGCGGGGCTGTCGGCCGCGGTGACGGGCCTCCGGGGGTGGTAGGCCAGACTGCTTCGCTTTACGTCTGGCCTACCACCCCCTCCGACCCGCCCCCTCCCGT
>NZ_JBIVXW010000101.1:0-23961 GCF_044769405.1 Streptomyces sp. NPDC090442 | reverse complement strand
CCCGCTACGACAAGACAGCCGAGTCCTACCAAGCAGCCATCACCCTCGCAGCGCTCCTGATGTGGGCGTGACATTTGAAGACAACTCCTAGGGCCCGTCCGAACCTGATCTGTCGGGCGGGCCCCAGGTGGTGGCCGGCGCGACGAACAGGAGCCGCCCGTGCCCCCGTCGCGTGCCGCGTGCGCCGGTCAGTCCAGGGGCAGTTGGCGGACCGCGGCGGCCAGGGCGGCGCCGACCCGGCGGACGTCCTCGGGGGTGGTGCGCCAGTTGCCGAACGCGGCCCGGAGTGCGGGCAGTCCGGCGTGCACGGTCGGGGTGAGGAAGACCTCGGTGGCCAGCGCGTCGGCGAGGGCGGCGAGGCGCTCGGCGGTGGGGCGGGTGGTGAGGGTGAAGCAGACGACGTTGAGGTGGACGGGGGAGAGCAGCCGCAGTCCGTCGAGGGCGGCGACGGTCGCGCCCAGGGTGCGGGCGCCCTCGACGCAGCGCTCCACGATCTCGCGGTGACCCTCGCGCCCGTAGGCGCGCAGCGTGAACCAGGCCGGTAGGGCGCGCAGTCGACGGGAGTTCTCCGGGGTGAGGTGGACCAGGTCGGGGGTGTCGCCGAGCGGGCCCAGATAGGCGGCGGCGTTCTGGAAGACCCGGGCCTGGAGGTCCGGGCGGCGGGTGAACTGGACCGCGCTGTCGTAGGGGACGTTGAGCCACTTGTGCAGGTCGACGCAGAGCGAGTCGGCCAGGTCCAGGCCGCCGACGAGGTGCGCGTGGCGCGGGGAGAGCGCGGCGAAGGCGCCGAACGCGGCGTCGATGTGCAGCCAGCAGCCGTAGCGGTCGCGGAGTTCGGCGAGGGCGCGGAGGTCGTCGAAGTCGACGGTGTTGACGGTGCCGGCGTTGGCGACGAGGACGCAGGGGCCGTCGGCCTCCTGGAGGGTGCGTTCCAGTGCGGCCGGGTCGACGGCCTCCCGGTCGGGGAGGGTGGCCACGGTGTCCAGCGCGGCGCGGCCGAGGCCGAGCATCGACAGCCCCTTGGCGACGCTGGAGTGCGCGGCGCCGGACAGCACCCGCACCGGCCCGAGGGCGGCCACCCCGTCCTCGGCCGGCGAGACGCCGCGCCGCTCGCCGAGCCACTCCCGGGCGATGGCCAGTCCGACGGTGTTGGACAGGGTGGCGCCGCTGACCAGCGCGCCGTGGTGGGCGTCGGAGAGCCCGAAGAGCGCGCGCAGCCAGCCGACCGTCTCCCGTTCCAGGTGCTGCCCGGTGGCGTCCAGGGACGACATGGAGTTCTGGTCCGCGGCCGCGGTCAGCCAGTCGCCGGCCAGCGCCGCCGGGGTCACCCCGCCGGTGACGAAGCCGAGGTAGCGGGGGCCGGCGCTGGCCGAGAGGCCGGGCTCCCAGCGTGCGGCGAAGTCCCCCAGCGCGTCCCGGAGTCCGGTGGCGTGCTCGGGGAGCGGGGCCGGTTCCGGGGCGGGGCGCGCGGGGACGACGGGGGCCTGGTCGAGGCCGTCGAGGAAGGCCGTGGCGCGCTGCCGGGTGGTCTCCAACAGGTCGGGCAGCGCGGCGAGATCCGCGGCGAGCTGGGGGTGCACGAGGCGCTCCGTTCGTCGAGTGGGCACGACGCTAGCCGGAGCGGGCCGCCGACCGCCTGATCCAATTCCGGGGAAGTGGACTGGAATTGAGGCCGGGCGGACTGGTCCAGTGGGCGGACCTTCCGGGCCAGGCATCAATCACTGGCCCGGACGAAGGGGGCCGGGCGTCGCGCGTCGGCGGTGCGCCGACGCGTGCGCCCGGCGGCCGGACGGGAGTTCAGGCGGTGGCGGGGGTGGCCGGGGCCATGCGGGCGAGGGCGGCGCGCAGCGCGGCGTTGAAGGCGTCGGGGCGCTCCTGGTGCGGCAGGTGCCCGGAGCCGGCGATGACGTCGACCTCGGCGCCGGGCGTGCGGGCGGCGCAGGCGCGGGGCACCTCCAACGGGATCTCGGTGTCCAACTCGCCGTGGATGTAGTGGATCGGCACCCGGAGGCCGGGCAGGACCGGTCGCGGGTCGTAGCCGCGGGCCTCGGCGAAGTGCTGGTCGATGTGGACGCCGGAGTCGAGGATCTGGCGGACCGTCCAGTCGACGAGGGCGGGGGAGGTGCCCGGCGCGTACCACCCCTGCACCCAGCCGGCGACCGTACCGGCCCGGTCGCGGCGCAGATCGCCCGTCAGCTCCGCGATCGGCATCCCCATGGACGGCCAGTACGCCGGCCCGTCCACCGAGACCACCCCGCCGATCAACTCCGGCCGCCGCACCCCCAGTTCGGTGGCGAAGGACCCGCCGATCGACGAGCCGACCGCCACCGGCCGGTCCAGTCGCAGCGCGCCGATCAGCGCCGCCAGGTCGCTGGCCACGCCGGCGGTGGAGTTGCCGCGAACGGGCCGGGCGGAGCGCCCGCAGCCCCGCCAGTCGACGGTGACCACCCGGTGGTCCCGGGCGAACTCGGCCTGCTGCGCGCCCCAGGTGCGGCCGCTGGTGCCCCAGCCGTGCAGGAACAGCAGCGCCGGGCCGGTCCCCTCGTCCTCGTAGTAGTAGGTGGTGTCGTTGACGTCCAGGTGGGGCATGGCGGATTCCTCTGCCTCGTGGGCCCGTTGGGGCCGCGCGGTTCGTGATGCCCTCAGCCAACCGCGCTCGCGCCCGCCGACCAACGAGCGATCCCCGCCTACACTGATCGCGATCGGTGATCAATGCCGATCACGGTGAACGGGGGAACGATGGAGATCCGACAGCTTCGCTACTTCCTGACGGTGGCGGAGGAGCTGCACTTCGGCCGCGCCGCCGAGCGGCTGCACATCGTGCAGTCCGCGGTCAGCCAGCAGCTCCGCCGGCTCGAACGCGAGCTGGGCACCGAGCTGTTCACCCGCTCCACCCGCGTCGTCCGGCTCACCGTGGCCGGCGAGCGGCTGCTGCCCTACGCCCGGGAGATGCTCGCCCTCCAGGCCCGGGCCCGGGAGGCGCTCGACGAACTGCGCGCCGAACAGGCCGCGACGGTGCGGCTCGGCACCAGCTCCGGGCTGGGCGCCTGGCTCGATGCGGTGCTCGCCGCGTTCACCCGGGCCGCCGGCCACGCCCAGCTCGAACTCGTCACCGGCAGCACCGAGGAGCGCCTGGCGTGGGTGCGCACCGGCGAGCTGGACGCCACCCTGCTGCGCGGCGAACGCGCCGAGCCCGGGCTGGAGTTCCTGCCGCTGTGGCAGGACGGGCTGATGGCGGCGCTGCCGGCCCGCCACGAGCTCGCCGCGCGGGACTCCGTCGAGCTGGCCGACCTCGCCGACCTCCCGTTGCGGCTCTCGCCGCGCGCCCGCAACCCCGCCCTGCACGACCTGGTCCTGCGCTCCTGCCGGGCGGCCGGCTACGAGCCCGTCCGGGGGCCGGAGTTCACCAACGCCCAGGACACCCTGGCCGCCGTCGGCTACGGCAGGCCGTCGTGGACGGTCTTCTACGCGGCGCACGCCGAGCAACTCCCGGTGCCCGGCGTGGTGTTCCGCCCGCTGACCGGGCCCGCGCCGGTCATGCGGACCTTTCTCGCGGTGCGCGGCGGCCCGCCCCGCGCCGGGCTGCGCGCCCTGATCGAGGCGTGCTACGCGGCCGTCGAGGGCGCCGACGGCACGGTCACCGGCGCCGGCTAGCTGGCCCGGGCCCAGGCGTACCGGTGTTCCGGGCGTCCGGTGTCGCCGTACTTCAGGGTGAGGTTGATGTGGCCGGTGCGTTCGAGGTGTTTGAGGTAGCGCTGGGCGGTGGAGCGGCTGACGCCGGCGCGCTCGGCGACCTCGTGGGCGGAGAGCGGCAGCCCCGCCTCGTCCAGGGTGCGGCGGATCAGGTCGACGGTCGCGGCCGAGTGCCCCTTGGGGAGTTCGGCGTGCGGGGAGTCCGGGGTGCGCAGCGCGGCGAAGATCCGGTCCACCTGCTCCTGGCCTGCCTCGCCCCGTCCGCCGACGCCCGCCACGGTGCGGCGCAGCGCGGCATAGGCGTCCAACTTGGCCCGCAGCCCGGCGAATCCGAACGGTTTGACCAGGTACTGGAGGGCGCCGTACCGCATCGCCGCCTGCACGGTGGCCACGTCCCGGGCCGCGGTCACCATGATCACGTCGGTGTGGTGGCCGAGTTGGTGCAGCCGTCGCACCAGCGTCAGGCCGGTCTCGTCCGGCAGGTAGTGGTCCAGCAGCACCAGGTCGACGTGGAGGCGCTCCAACGTGGCGAGGGCCTGGGCGGCGGTGTGCGCGCGGCCAACGACCCGGAAGCCCGGCACCTGGGACACATAGGCGGCGTTGATCTCCGCGACGCGGAAGTCGTCGTCCACGACAAGGACATCGATCATGGTGACTCTCCTGTGGCCGTGAGCTGACGCGAGGCTGCGGCGGGTGGCGCCGTGTTCTGGGGGCGGGGGCCGGGAAGCGGGTGCGGGGCGCGCGCCACGGGCGCGGGCGCCAGCGCCTCGGGCAGTACGACGGTGAAGACCGCGCCGCCGCCGGCCCGGGCGGTGACCCGGGCCATCCCGCCGTAGCGCTCGGACAGCCGGCGCACCAGCGCGAGACCGATGCCCCGGCCCCGGGAGGCGACGGTGGCGCTCTTGGTGGACCAGCCCTCGGCGAAGACCTGCTCGCGCCGCTCCGGCGGTACGCCGGGCCCGGTGTCGCTGACCCGGAGGACCGCGGTGGTGCCCTCGGCGCGCAGCTCCACCTCGACGAACGGTTCGGCGCGGTGGCGCTCGGCGGTGGCGTCCAGCGCGTTGTCGATGAGGTTGCCCAGGACGGTGACCAGGTCGCGCGGGTCCACCACGGCGTCCGGCAGCAGCGTGGCCGGCGACACCCGCAGGGCGACCCCGCGCTCGGCGGCGATCGCCGCCTTGCCGACCAACAGCGCGGACAGTAGCGGATCGTGCACCCGCTCGGCGATCTGCTCCGCGGACGCCCGGTGGGCGCTGGCCACCTCGGCGACGAACTCCACCGCCATGTCGTACCGGCCCAGTTCGAGCAGCCCGCGCACCGTGTGCAGTTGGTTGGCGTGCTCGTGGTCCTGGGCGCGCAGCGCGTCCAACAGGCCCTGGGTGCTGTCCAACTCCCGGCCCAGCAGCTCCAGTTCGGTGCGGTCCCGCAGGGTCACCACGGCGCCGCCGTCCCGGGTCGGGACGCGGTTGGCCACCAGCACCCGGCCGCCGCTGACCGCCAACAGGTCGCCGCCGGCCACCCGGCCCGCCAGCACGTCGGTGGTCCGGCCCGGCGGCAGCACCTCGTCCAGGGCGCGCCCCGCGGCGCTCGCGTCCAGTCCGAGCAGCCGCCCCGCCTCGTCGTTGACCAGCCGGATCCGGCCGCGCCGGTCGAAGGCCACCACCCCCTCCCGGATGCCGTGCAGCATCGCCTCCCGCTCGTCCAGCAGCGCCGAGATGTCGGCGGTGGCGACCCCGTGGGTACGGCGGCGCAGGCTCCGGGCGACCACCACGGCGGCCAGCACGCCGGCCGCCAGCGCCGCGCCCGCGTACCGCAACAGCCCCGGGATGGCGCGCAACAGCACGCCGTGCACGCTGTCGTAGGCGATGCCGACCGAGACCGCGCCGACGATCTGCCCGGTGTCGTCGCGCAGCGGCACCTTCGCCCGGGCCGAGCGGCCCAGCGTGCCGGTGTCGATCTGGCGGACCGCCTGGCCGGCCAGGGTCCGGCTGGGGTCGGTGGAGACGTGGTGGCCGATCTCCGCGGTGTTGGTGTGCGACCAGCGGACGCCGCGGGTGTCCATGACGACGATGTAGAGCGCCCCGGTAGCCCGCCGGATCCGCTCCGCGGTGGACTGCACCGGACCGCGCGGTGCCGGCGCGGTGGCCGCCACGTCGCGGGCCAGCTCCGGGTCGGCGGCGGTGGTCTCGGCGATCGCCAGCGCCCGGCGCATCGCCTGGTCGTCCAGGGCGTGCCCGAGCGGGGCCAGGAACAGCCCGGTGGCCAGCACCGTCACGCCGGTGGTGATGGCCAGTTGTGCGGTCAGGACCTGCGCGAAGACGCGACGGGGCCAGTGGATCCGCATGCGGTCCCCCTTGTCTCGGCCGTCCTCCGCGGCGGAGCGGAACGGACACTTCCTTTTGCTGACGCCGGCTGTTGATCTGGTGTCAACGCAACGTAAGCCGCCGGGGCCCGGCTGCCCAGTCCCCGTTGAACTTTTGTTGTTCTAGCGTGAGCAAAATGGGCACAACAGGGTTTGCGCTCAGAAAGACGGCTTGCGCCCACAAGGCTGCCGCGGTGGCCCGGCCCGCTCCTAGCCTCCCGGTCCATGAACAGCCACACGAGCCCCGCCATCGAGCTGCGGGGAGCGAGCAAGACCTTCCGCACTCCCTCCGGCGGTCTGCACACCGCCGTCCGGGACCTGGATCTGACCGTCGGACGCGGCGAGTTCGTCGCCGTGGTGGGGCCCACCGGCTGCGGCAAGTCCACCACCCTGACGCTGGTCAGCGGCCTGACGGAGCCCACCGAGGGCGAGGTGCTGGTCGCCGGTGAGCCGGTCCGCGGCATCGGCGACAAGGTCGGTTTCGTCTTCCAGCAGGACGCCGTCTTCCCCTGGCGCACCGTGCTCTCCAACGTCATGGCCGGCCCCCGCTTCCGCGGCGTCCCCAAGCCCGAGGCCAGGGAGCGCGCCCGCGAATGGCTCGCCCGGGTCGGCCTCGCCGGCTTTGCCGACCGCTATCCGCACCAGCTCTCCGGCGGTCAGCGCAAGCGCGTCGCGCTCGCCGCGACCTTCGTCAACGACCCCGAGATCCTGCTGATGGACGAGCCGTTCTCCGCGCTCGACGTGCAGACCCGGGCGCTGATGTCGGACGAGCTGCTGGACCTGTGGTCCGGCACCGGCTCCTCCGTCGTCTTCGTCACCCACGACCTGGAGGAGTCCATCGCGCTGGCCGACAAGGTCGTGGTGATGACGGCCGGCCCGGCCACCGTCAAGGAGGTCTTCGCCATCGACCTGCCGCGGCCCCGTCGGGTCGAATCGGTGCGGCTGGAGCCGCGGTTCATCGAGATCTACCGGGAGATCTGGTCCTCGCTCGGCGAAGAGGTCCGCATCACCCGCGAGAGGGGTGCCGCCCGTGTCGCCTGAGACCGTCACCGCACCGGCCGCCGCCGAGCACGCCCCCGTGGGGGAGCGCGGCCAGGCCCGCGCCCGGGCCGCCCGCAACCGCAAGCTGGTCGTCCACGGCGCCCGCGCCGTCCTCCTGGTCGGGCTGCTCGCCCTGTGGGAGTGGCTGGCCCGGGCCGCCGTGATCGACCCGTTCAACTTCTCCATGCCGTCGAAGATCTGGAACCAGATCACCCAGTGGGCGCTCAACGGCACCCCGCAGGGCACCCTGTGGGAACAGATCTGGTACACGCTCTACGAGGCGCTGCTCGGCTGGATCATCGGCGTCCTCGGCGGCGTGGTGCTGGGCATCGCGCTCGGCCGGATCCGCTTCCTGGCCGATGTGCTCGGCCCCTACATCAAGGTCCTCAACGCGCTGCCGCGGATCGTGCTCGCCCCCATCTTCCTGATCTGGTTCGGCCTCGGGCCGGCCTCCAAGATCGCCTCCGCCGTCGTCCTGGTCTTCTTCCCGGTGTTCTTCAACGCCTTCCAGGGCGCCCGCGAGGTGGACCGCAACCTGGTGGCCAACTCCCGCATCCTGGGCGCCAGCAACCGCCAGGTCACCCTCCAGGTCGTCATCCCCTCCGCCACCTCCTGGATCTTCACCAGCCTGCACGTCAGCTTCGGCTTCGCCCTGATCGGCGCCATCGTCGGCGAGTACATCGGCGCGACCAAGGGCCTGGGCCTGCTGGTCTCGGCCTCCCAGGGCACCTTCAACGCCGCCGGCGTCTACGCCGCCATGGTGATCCTGGCCGTCGTCGCCCTGCTCGCCGAGGGCCTGTTGGCCTTCCTGGAGAAGCGGCTCTTCCGTTGGAAGCCGGCCGACGCCGGCGACGGCCGCTGACCCAAGCCCGCACCGCCCCACCTCACAAGGACGTGACCATGCGCACCCAGCTCAAGCTCCCGGCCGCGCTCGCCGCCGCCGCGCTCGCCCTCACCGGCCTGACCGCCTGCGGCAGTTCGTCCGCAGGCGGGTCCGCGGACGCCAAGGACGGCAAGCTCAAGATCATGGTGGGCGGCCTGGACAAGGTCATCTACCTCCCGGCCAGACTCACCCAACAGCTCGGCTACTTCAAGGCCGAGGGCCTCGACGTCACCCTGCTCACCGAACCGGCCGGCGTCCAGGCCACCACCTCCCTGCTCTCCGGTGACGTCCAGGGCGTGGTCGGCTTCTACGACCACACCCTCGACCTCCAGGCCAAGGGCAAGCAGGTCGAATCGGTGGTGCAGCTCGCGCAGACGCCCGGCGAGGTCGAGGTGGTCTCCAACAAGGCCGCCGGCGAGCTGACGTCACCCAAGGACTTCAAGGGCAAGAAGCTGGGCGTCACCGGCCTGGGCTCGTCCACCGACTTCCTCACCAAGTACCTCGCGGTCAAGAACGGCGTGCAGACGCAGGAGTTCACCCCGGTCGCGGTCGGCGCCGGCCAGACCTTCCTCTCCGCCCTCCAACAGGGCTCGATCCAGGGCGGCATGACCACCGACCCGACCGTCGCCCAGGTCGTCAACAAGAAGATCGGCAAGGTGCTGCTCGACATGCGCACCCCCGAGGGCTCCAAGCAGGCGCTCGGCGGGCTCTACCCGTCCTCCAGCCTCTACATGAACACCGACTGGGTGAACAGCCACAAGGACACCGTCCAGAAGCTGGCCAACGCCTTCGTCAGGACCCTCACGTGGATGTCCACCCACACCCCCGAGCAGATCGCGGCCAAGATGCCGTCGGACTACGCGCAGGGCGGCAAGGAGCTCTACGCCCAGGCCATCAAGGACACCCTGCCGATGTTCACCAAGGACGGCGTGATGCCGGCCGACGGCCCCGACACCGTCGAACGCGTCCTGAAGGCGTTCAACCCCAACCTGAAGAACGCCTCCATCGACCTGAGGAAGACCTACACCACGGAGTTCGTCAAGAAGTGACGCAACGTCAACAACATTGATGTGAGCCACTGTTGACGCGACACCCACCGGAACCGGAATCAGGCGCGAAAGCCCAGGTGCACATGGTCCCGGTGGGTGTCGTCGGTGAAGAACTGGTCGGCGGCCCCGCCCGACAACCGGATCGGCCCGCCGACGTTGTACGACCCCGCGGCCGCCGCCGCCCGCATGAACGACTCGACCAACCGCCGCGGCGTCGCCGGATCGACCACCGCATGCCCGTCGATCCGCCAGACATCGACCGCCCGCCCGCGCGGATGGTCGCTGGGCCGGTCCGTCCCGAAGACGTTCAACGGATGCCCGGACCGCACCACGCTCACCGCCATCCGGTGCGTGCGCGCCAGCTCCCACAGCGCGTCCAGCACGCTGGTGTGCACCGCACCGCTGCGCACGTCCGCGGCCGCCGCCGGCGGCAGTTCGATCGCCGGCCCCGCCGCCAACACCCGCTTCGCCGCGCCGCCCGGTTCCGCCGCCGGCGCCCCCGGCCGGGCCGGATGCAGGGCCGTCACCGTCCACCGCGGGCTCGCCCGGCGCAGCCGCACGTCCACCGTCGTCCCGCCCGCCACCACCGTGCCGTCGCCCCGTCGCACCCACTGCCGGCACACCACCAGCACGCTCGCCGAATCCGCCAGGATGCCCCCGTACTGCGCGTCCACCACCTCCAACACCGCCTCCGCGCCGCCCGGCCGCAGCGCCCCCGCCTGATCGACCAACGACGGCTCCAGCCCCAACGCCCCCACCCGGGCCATCGCCGCGTCCCGTTCACCGGCCGGCCAGGCACCGATCGCCTCGACCACCGCCACGGCCCGCTCCTTCACCTCCGGCTGCACGTCACCCGGGTTCGGCCGCCACCCGCCGACCTCCGGCAAACGGGACACCGTCCCCGACGCGCTCGGCCGCGTCGACGTGGCCACGCCACCACCCCCACACCCCGCGGCCCCCCACAACACGGCCGGCCCCGCCGCGAGCAGCGTCCGCCGCCGACACCGCACCCCGCCCCGCTCCTGCGCACCCTCCCGTCCGCCCCTCATACGAAGTTGACCTCCGCCCGCACCAGCAGCGGATCCTCCACCAACTGCCACAGCGGCACGGCACAGTTGCCCACCCCGTAGCGGCCGCCGATCTGAAGGCCGAGGACGCGGTGGTCGGTGAGGTCGATGACCGGTGAGCCGCTGTTGCCGCCCAGGGTCGAGCAGTCGTGGCACATCACGTTCCCTTCCGACGCCAACCCGGTGCTCATGCCGGGTTGGAGGCGCTTGACGTTGTAGACGTCCATGAAGATTCGCCGGATGGACTCCGGTTCGCCGCGGCGGCCGTCCCAGGCCGGATAGCCGATGCAGTAGACGGGGTGCCCCGGCAGGTCCGCCGGCGCGTCCGCGGCGATCGCCAGCGGAGCGGGCAGCGCGGGGCCACCGAGGTACGGGGCGATCCGCAACAGGGCCAGATCCACCTCCTCGTGGACCCCCAACACCTCGGTGACCTCGTACGACGGTTCGTCGTCGGCCGGTTCGGCACCGGAGCCGCGGCCCTCGCCCAGCACCAGGGCCGCGCGCAGCCCTGGTTGGAACCCCCAGCCGTCGCCGGCGCAACGGGCGAACTCCGCCGCCACATGACGGTTGGTCATTACCGTCTCGGGTCCGACCAGGAAACCCGCCCCCAGCCAGTCCAGGTCGACGTGCCCGGAGACCGCCACCCGGCCGACCCGGGCCAACGACTCGCGGATCGCCGCCCGTTGGGACTCCAACACCGCCCAGTCACCCTGCTGCGGAGCGAAGTCCTGCCGCTCGACGAGGAGCGCCGGCCGCCCTTCCGACAGGACGACCGCCTCCACCCCGAAGGACTCGTCGTCGCCGATCTCCTCGGCCCGCCCCGCGGCCAGCTTCTCCAACCCGCTGGCGCCGGCCGCCAGCACCCGGGCGCGCTCCTGCCGGGCGCACTGCCCGATCCGGCCGGCCGGCAACTCGTCCGCGGGCAGGCCCGCGAGGGGGTCCGGCTCCTCCCAGGACAGTCGCTCGCGCACCCGCGCGGCCACCGCCCGCAGATCGGAGAAGACCCGCTCGGGCCCGGTCCCCACCGGCGATCGGCTCCCGCCGTCCATGCCACACCTACCGGGCGCTCACTCCGAGGGGTAGATGTCCCCGCTGCGCATGGCGCTCTCCTGTTCGCTCCGGCTCTGCAGCCGGCGGGACTTCTCCTGGAGCCGCTGCCGCTCCTTGGGGTCGCTGGTGTGCTCCGCGGCGTCAGCCAGCTGCCTGGCCTTCTCCCGCATCTGCTGCAGGCGTGCGCGGGTCTCTTCCGAACTCATGACGGCTCCCTCTCCTACCGTGCCGATACCCGGCGTTCCCGAGGGCGCGGCGCGTTCGGTCCGGCCGTCCCGGCCCGCGGGCACCCGCCCCGGAAAGCCGCTGCTACCAGCGAAACAGGGCCCGCCCCCGTCGGCACCTCGAAGCGTCACCGTGCGCGAGGACGCCGGCACCCGGAGCGCCCCGCGGACCCCGGGCGGCCGTCCGCCACAAGCGCATAATGGTGGAGCCAGGTAGGGAACCTCCGGAGGTGGATCCCGTGGCCCCTCTCCTCCTCGTCCTGCTGCTCGTGCTGCTCTTCGTGGGCGCCGGTTTCGTCATGAAAACGATCTGGCTCATCGCCGTCGCCCTGCTCGTCGTCTTCTTCGTCGGCTTCCTGTTCCGTTCGTCGGGCCCGCGGGGCACCCGGGGCCGCCGCCACCACCGGTAGGCGAATGCCATGCCCGCCACCCGAGCCCGCACCACCGGCACCACCACCGCGTCCCTCGGCGGCGCTCCCTGCTGGGTGAGCCTGATGACCCGCGACGTGCAAGCCGCCCAGGACTTCTACGCCAAGGTCCTCGGCTGGACCTTCCGCCCCGGTACCGAAGGGGACGAGTGCGCCATCGCGCTCGCCGAGGGCAGCCCGGTCGCCGGCGTCGGCGCCCTCGGCATCCAGTGGCACGTCCCCGTCGCCTGGACCCCGTACTTCGCCGTGGCCAGCGCCAACGACACCGCCGCCCGGATCCGCGAGCGCGGCGCCACCCTCGCCGTCGGCCCGCTCGTCCTGGGCAAGGGCCGCGCCGCGCTCGCCGCCGACCGGGACGGCGCGGTGTTCGGTCTGTGGGAGGGGCAGACCCTCTCCTGGGCCGTCGGTCAGGGCGGCGCGCCGACGTGCCTGGAACTGCGCACCCGCGACGCCTTCGAAGCGGCCATCTTCTACGGCGAGGTCTTCGGCTGGTCCCCCGACCGCCCCGGCGGCTGCGACATCAGCTACGAGCACGACGAGGTGGTGGTGCGCGACGAGCGCGGGCACACCGTGGCCGCGCTCCGCGGCGGCGCCGTCGAATCCGCCCCGGACCCGCACGTCCGCCCCCGCTGGCACGTCTCCTTCCCGGTGCACGACATCGAGCGGGTCACCGCGGCCGCGGTCGCGGCCGGCGGCTTCGCGCTCCCGGTGACACCGCTGGTGGACGACTCCGGCTGCGAGGCCGTCATCCGCGACCCCCAGGGCGGCCTCTTCACCGTCGCCACCACATCCGGCTGATCCCGCCCGGCCGACACGCCCGGTCGTCGACCGGGCCCGCGGCGTGTCTCCACCGGATGGCCCGCCAGCATTGGCGCCCGCGACCAAGAGGGACGTTGGCTGAACCACAGCAGGCACAACGCCAGATGAGCGCCGGCGCCGCACGGTGTGGACGCTCTCACCTCGTTCAGTGGAGTCCCTACATGTCACCTGAACCAGCTCCTCGTGGGGGCCAAGCCGACCCGTCCCCGACCGAGCACGGCGAACACGTCCCGCCCACCAGCCAAGAGAACGTCTCGTTCCGCACCCTCGTGTGGACGGCGGCCACCACGAGACCGGTGGAAGAGGTCGCCGCCCTCGTGGAACTGCTCAAGCGCAGCGGCGAAGACCCCAACCCGGGCGACGAGGCCCTCCGGGTCGCGGCCATGAGCCGTCCGGTGAGCGAGGTCGGGCCGCTGCTCGCCCTGCTCGGCGAGGCGCCGCACACCGCTGAGGCGAGCTACGAGGCGCTGCGTGCGGCGGCGGTCGGCCGATCCGTCGACGAGGTCGCCCAGCTCATCAAGCTGTTCGACCGGGTCCAGGGAGGCCATGTGCCCGTCGGCGGACCACCGCCCGGCGACGGCGCCTCCGACGCCTTCGCCGACACCATGGGCATGGCCACGACGACCCTGCCCACCGTCAACAACGACCCGTACGTCGATCCGTACGCGGACCCCTACGGCGACCCTTACGGTCCCCTGGGGCACGACTACGGTCGCCCCGGCCAGGGCCCGGCCGACGCCGCCGATCCGTCGATGCGGGAGAACCACCGGGACGCCCCGCCGCGCCCCCAGCGCGCTCCCTGGCCCGCGGCCAACCCGCCGCGGTACCCCGGGGCCGACTGGCAGCCGCCCGGGGCCCCCGCCCAGCCGGGGCAGCAGGTCGGCGGTGTGCTGCGGTCGGTGCTGCGCTGGCCCGCCGCCGCGGCCCTGGTCCTGTGCGGGCTGAGCCACCTGCCGCTGGGCGTCTCCGAGAGCCACGGCGGCGCCTCGGACGCCCTCTCGATGACCATCGCCGTGGTGTACCTGCTGCTCGCGGGCTGCCTGGCGATGCGCGACACGGCCGTCGTCTGGACGGCAAGCGCCGTGGCCGCGGTCACCGTGATCGTCCTGCACGCGCTGTCCCGGGCCGGTGTCCTGGTGCCGCTGCGCAGCAGCCTGGGCGACGCCTCGATGTGGCCGGAGCTGCTGGCGGTCGGACTCGCCATCGTCAGCGCCGGCCTGGCCGGCGCCGCGCTGCTCCTGCGCCCTCGCCGGGTGACGCCCGCGACGGCCGGTGTGTGACCGGCGAACGGGTGCGGCGGCCGTCCTTCGGGGCGGCCGCCGCAGCACGTTGTGGGCCCACTCGTCGCCGGGCCCGCGCTCTCAGGCGACGCTGTCGGCCAGCTCCATGACCCCCTGGGTCCGTGCGCAGTGCGCGCAGCAGAAGAAGCGGCCGCTCGCCTCCAGTCCGTGTCCGAGGATCCGGCACCGGCAGTTCGCGCACGTCGGCGCGAGCGACTGCGCGGCGCACTCCACGCAGTCGAAGACATGCACCTCGTCGTCGATGCGCACCTCGAAACCCCGGGCGTAGTCGTTCCCGCAGACCTCGCAGACCGTCATGGTGATTCCTCCATCCCGCGGATCCGTCGAAGGCGCCGGCCCCGTCCTGTCACCCCCACCGGCCCGCCGGCGCGCCCCCAAGCCCGTTCCCATCGTCGCACCGCCCCCGCCGGCCCGCAGGGCGCTCAGTCCCGCGTCGTATAGCGGTGCAGCACCCACGCCGGCAGCGCGAACCAACACACCACGAACCACGTCACCAGGCCCGCCACCACCCACGGCGCGGCGCCGGTGCCCAGCGCCAGCCGGAGGATGAGCAGCAGCGCCGACGCCACCGTGGCCAGCAGCAACACCACCCCGACCAGCGCCAGCCGCGAGGCCCACAGCACGGTCTGCGGTTTGAGCCGGTGCCCGGACACCAGCCGGTGGAAGGTCACCGTGCCCACCAGCGCCCCGGTGGCGGCCGCGCCCAGCAGCACGGTGATGACGTAGACGGTCCGGTCCGTGGTGTCGAGCGAGGCGAAGCGCGGGGTGAAGGCCACGGTGAGCAGGAAGCCGAAGAGGATCTGCACGCCGGTCTGAATGACCCGGACCTCCTGGAGCAGCTCGCTCCACCGGCGGTCGGCGCGCTGTTCCGGGGTCTCCCGGCGGCCGTGCGACCAGGCCGGCTTCGACGTGCCGCCGTCGTCCCGCTGACCGTTCAGGGCAACTCCTCGCTACCGCGCCCGCTCCGGTGCGCTGGCCTGGAACGCGAGCGCGTCGTCCGTGACGTCCACCCGCACCCGGTCGCCCCTCGACAGCGCCCCGTCGAGGAGCATTCGGGACAGCGGGTTGTCGACCTCGCGCTGGATGGTCCGGCGCAGCGGCCGGGCGCCGTACTCCGGCTGGTGGCCGCGGCGGGTGAGCCAGTCCACGGCCGTGGGGGAGAACTCCACGACGATGTCCTGGGCGTGCAGCCGGCGGCGGGTGCCCTCCAGCAGCAGTCCGGTGATCTGGTGGAGCTGTTCGTCGGTGAGTTGGCGGAAGATGATGATCTCGTCGAGCCGGTTGAGGAATTCGGGCCGGAAGTGTCCGCGCAGGGCGCCGAGCGCCCGGTCCCGCGCGCCGTCGTCCGCGCCCGCCTCCGCCGACCCGAAGCCGAGCACCCCGCGCCCGCCGCTGAGCGCATCCGAGCCGAGGTTGCTGGTCATCACGATCACGGTGTTCTTGAAGTCCACCGTGCGTCCCTGAGAGTCCGTCAGATGTCCGTCGTCGAGGACCTGGAGCAGCATGTTGAAGACGTCCGGGTGCGCCTTCTCCACCTCGTCCAACAACAGCAGGGAATACGGGTGGTGGCGGACCGCCTCGGTCAACTGGCCCGCGTCGTCATGGCCGATGTATCCGGGCGGGGCGCCGATCAGCCGGCTGACGGTGTGCCGCTCCTGGTACTCGCTCATGTCCAGGCGCACCATCCGGTCCTCGCTGCCGAACAGCGACTCGGCCAACGCCCGCGCCAGTTCGGTCTTGCCCACCCCCGTCGGGCCGAGGAAGAGGAAGCTGCCGATCGGCCGGTTCGGGTCGGCGAGCCCGGCCCGGGAGCGCAGCACCGCCTCCGCGACCGCGGCCACCGCGTCCTCCTGGCCGATCACCCGGTCCTTCAGCCGCCCCTCCAGTCCCAGCAGCCGGTCCTTCTCCTCCTCCGTCAGGCTGCTCACCGGCACTCCGGTCTGCCGTGACACGATCTCCGCGACGTCCTCGGCGGTGACCTCCACGATCCGTCCGTCGCCGCCCATCGGCCGGTCGCCCGGCGCCTCTTGGACGGTCCGGATCTGCTCGGTGAGCGCGGCGATCCGGTCCCGCAGATCGGTGGCCCGCTCGTACTGCTCCGCGGCGACCGCCTGGTCCTTGTCCCGCACCAGCTGCTCCGCCTCGCGCTCCAGGTCGCGCACGCTGGTCGTCTTGGTGGCCGACCGCAGCCGGACCCGGGCGCCCGCCTGGTCGATCAGGTCGATCGCCTTGTCCGGCAGGAACCGGTCGGTGATGTACCGGTCCGACAGCTCCACCGCCGCCAGCACCGCCTCTTTGGTATATCGAACCTGGTGATGGGCCTCGTAACGGTCCTGAAGACCGCGCAGGATCTGCACCGTGTCGGGCACGCTCGGCTCCGGCACCAGGATCGGCTGGAAGCGCCGGGCCAGCGCCGCGTCCTTCTCGATGTACCGCCGGTACTCCTCCAGCGTGCTGGCCCCGATCACATGCAACTCCCCGCGCGCCAGCGCCGGTTTGAGCATGTTGCTGGCCTCCAGCGCACCGCCCTCCCCGGTGCCGCCGCCCGCCCCGACCACGGTGTGCAACTCGTCGATGAAGACGATCAACGACTCGGAGTGCGCCCGAACCTCCTCGATGATGTTGTTCATCCGCTCCTCGAAGTCGCCGCGGTAGCGGGTACCGGCCACCACCGCGGTCAGGTCCAGCGCCACGATCCGCCGCCCGGCCAGCGTCTCCGGCACCTCACCGTCCGCCAGCCGCTGCGCCAGCCCCTCCACGATCGCGGTCTTCCCCACGCCCGCGTCACCGACCAGCACCGGATTGTTCTTCCCGCGCCGCGAGAGCACCTCGATGGTCTGCTCGATCTGCTCCTCCCGCCCGATCACCGGGTCGATCCGGCCGGCCCGGGCGAGGTCCGTCAGGTCCCGGCTGTACTTGTCCAGCGTCGGCGTCTCGTGATGCGGCGCCGGGCCGTGCTCGGCACTGGACCCCGACGGCGGGTGCGCCCCGACCCCGCCGTGCCCACCCGAGCCCGCCTGCGGGTCGAAGTGCGCCAGGTGCAGGATGCGCCCCGCCGCCGAATCCGGGTTCGCGGCCAGCGCCTCCAGCACGTGCTCCGGCCCGATGTACGACGCCCCCGTGCCGCGCGCCAGCTCGTGCGCACCCAGGAGCGCCCGCTTGACCGCCGGGGTCACCGCGACGCTCTTGCGCAGCGGCCCGGTCCCGGCGTTGCGGTCGATCTCGGCCGCCAGCGCGTCCGGATCGGCCCCGGACTGCCGCATCAGCGTCCGGGTCGGCTCCGAGCTGAGCGCCGCCCGCAACAGGTGCTCGGTGCCCAGCTCGGGGCTGCCGTGCTCGGCGGCGTACGCGGCGGCGGAGGTCACCAGATCGCGGGCCGGCCCGCTCATCAGCCGGGCGATGTCCGCCTGCCGCGGCATCGCGGTGCCCCCCTCCTCCCCGGCCGACTCCGCGTTACGCCCGAAGAACCGCGCGAGAAAGTCACCGAACGAGTCCGGGCCATAACCCTCCGGACCCATGAATCCGTTGCTCATGTGCGTCCGTTCCGCTGTCACGACGGGGCCGCGACACGCTGCCTAGTCAGGTACCTAGTGCTCATTCCCTGTGCAGTCGCCCGGTGCGTCGTCGCCGCGACGTGCGACTCCTCTGCTTCAGGATCAACGCCCGACGGACCGTTCGCACCCGGGAGCCGGGCGGCCAACGGGGCACCGCGCACATACCGGGGCCCCGGCCGCGGACCGCAGGCCCCTCCCCCCCCAACGGCAGCTCGGTACACCCGGACGCCGAAAACGGCGACACCAAGCCCCAACGCCAGAGAGAAGCCCCCTACGGCAAGCACCATGCGGAGAGCCTGGCGGCGCGGTGCCTCGGCCCGCGACCATCTTCACACGCCCCTCGGCGCTCCTCTGTCGACCACGACGCTGCCGGGCTCGTCCGCGCCGGAGCGGACGAGCCCGTACCGCGGCAACGCCGCACACCTCACGTCGTTGGCGCCCCGTGGCGCGGTTCACCACAGATGGAAGGCGGAGCCGAACCCGAAGGCGGCGATGGCGAGGCCGACGAGGGTGATTACGGGCCCGATCAGGTAGTTGCCCCAGGTCTTCCTGCCGTTGACGCGCAGGAGCGCGACGGTCACCGCGAGGCCGGCGCAGAGGACCATGCCCCCGGCGAGCCCGACGAGTGCCAGGAGCAAGGGGGGCCAACCGGGGGCGGGGTGGTTCGGGTCGATGTGCACCACCGCCGCCAGGTGCACGTCGGCGGGACTGACGGACACGGGTTACTCGTCCCCCTCTTCGGCCTTCTTGGCCAGGTCCTGCAGATCGGATTCGATGCCGGCGCCCGCCGCGTAGACGGAGGCGTTGATGCCGGTGCCCACGGAGTTCTTGTAGACCGCGTCGGCCAACTTGCCCTGTTCGCTGAGGTGTTCGCCGCCGAGACTGCCTATTCCTCCTGGTGTCGGAAGTGCCTGCCGCCCGCGGCGTTGCCATCAGCGCCGGTGGCCGCGTTGGTCGCCGCGTCCCACGCCATGGTCTCGCCGCTCTTACCGTCCCACACGTCCGCGGTGGCCTCGCCGGCGATGTCGCCGAGCGCACCGTTGACGGCGTTGCCGCCCCTGCCTTCTCCACTGAGCACTCTGCCGACGGCGCCGGTGAGGTACGCGTCGTCGGCCAGCGAGGCGTCGCCGGCCGTGAACAGGGCCGTGCCCGCGGCCTGTTTGCCGGCGGTGGCGAGGTCCTGTTGCACGTCTATCGGCTGGCCGGTGAGGGCCTGGTTGATCATCTGGCTGCCGGAGTCGGCAACGAAGTTGGTGGCGAAGCTCTCCGCCCCCTTCTTGAGGAACTGCCCGCTGATCCGGGCGATCGAGGTGAGCACCTTCTCCAGTGCCGCCGCGCTCTCCTCGCTCAGTCCGCTGAAGCGCTCCAGGAGGGCGGCCGCTTTCTCCGCTGCCGTGGTGAACAGCTTGACCAGGTCCACGACTTTGGCGACCTTGGCGGCTACGGCTGTGTTGACGACGGGGTCGGAGAGGAACCCGGTGAAGGCGGACAGCGCGAGCCCGAGCACCTCTATCTCGGCGATCTGGACGCAGATGTCGATGATCTCTTCGTTGATCTTGTCGATCTCGTTGGCGTAGGACCGCAGGCCGTCCGCGACGTGGTGGAAGTTGTTCGCGATGTCGGTGAGTGTCTTCCGCTGGTCGTGCCAGTGCTTCTCGAACGCGTCGCGGGCCGCGCCGTGCCAGCCCTGTTTGTCAAGGCTGTCGATCGCGGTGTCCAGGGCGCGGACGACGCGTTCTTGTAGGCGGAGGCGTTCGTCCGCAGTCGATCAGCGTCGCTGCCAAGTACCTCGGGAAGATAGCTCAGCGCCTTGTTCGTGTTGTTCAGCAGCTTCAGATACTCCTGCTTTCCCCTGCTCACTTGCCTTGCAAGGTTCCAGCAGTACGGCGTGCAGTGGCCGTGGGCCAAGGGTCTCAACGCGTTCCCGATGCCGGCTTGGTCGCTGCTTTACCTCCATGAGGCACGAGACCAGAACCCGCAACGTTCCCTGTTCCTCGCTGAGTTCACGACTGCTCGTGTGCTGGGGGAGCGAGCCCCATCTGGTCCTGCGTCCGACTGCGCATCGCGCAGCGGAGAGCCCTTCGTATGAGGAGCGCTCGCAAGGCAAGAAGGCCCGGCTCCCTCGCGTCTTGGTCGCGGGGGAGCCGGGCCAGCGGTGGGTACCCACCCGGGCGGGCGTCACCTGGAGCTGACGGGGCATCGTGTCACGGAATGCGTGGGCGGACCTGATCCTGTGTCCGTCGACGACCTCAGTCGGTGCTGCGAAAGTGCCTGTGACCCACGGCTGAACAGAGACCAGGCACTCGACATTGCCTACTCGGCAGCGGACCTGTGGGGGAGGGGGAGCTGACGGAGTGCGGTCGGGGCGAGCGGCGAGTCACGCAGTAGCGGCAACTACCGCAGACACGCCATCGCACCCGCTCTGTACGCGCTCACGGTCAGTAGCCCCAGCCCGTAGCACTGGCGCAGGGGTGGGGACTTGGATCAGCAGTCACCCCTGGCCGGAGGTGACACTCAGGCACCTGCGGTGCATTGGCGCACGTCCCGTCCCAGCCATGCCGCCAGCCGCCCGTATGCGTCCGCCCCCTCGGGGGCGGGTCGTACCGGTGCGAAGGGTGAGGGGGCGCCTCGCCGCTCCGGCGGCAACGTCTCTCGGGCGAAGGTGAGTGAGAAGTCGGCTACTTCGGGGGCGAGTTCCGGGGAAGCGCCCAGTGCCTCGCGTAGGTCCCACGTGTGTGCAGCGAGTTCCATGATGATCGCGCCCAGTGCGGCACGCATGGGCATCTTTGCGAAGCCGAGGTCCACCACCTGGTCGAGGGCTCCGTCGGTCAGCACCCGGGAAGCCGCGACCAGCCGATCCGCGGCCGCGGTGTATGCGGCCGTCCAGTCGTCACCCGGGACTTCCTTGATGTCCCCCGGCTCGTCCGCGATCGTGCCGCCTTCGGCGATGTACGCGTAGGCGAGCGTGTTGCTCAGTACATGTCCTGCGAGCGCGCGGACGTCGAATTCCGGGCAGGGTGTGGCGTCGTTGAGCCGCCTCGGCTCGGCGGCTGCGACCAGTGCGGCGAACTGGCCGGCCGCGCGCTCCAGCAGCGGGCGGGGGTCGAAGGTGGTGTCCATCAGGGCTGGCTCCCATCCATACAGAGGCAAAAGTCACGTGGTACAGACACGCGATGTGGTTCGGGCGGCAGCATCGCAACATAACTTGACACCTGCCGTCAGGTTTTACTGCGGATTCTCGGCAGGGCAGTCTGGGCTGGTGACGTCTGACCGACTGCTCTCGGTCCTGCTCCTGCTCCAGACCCGCGGTCGAGTTCCCGTCAGCGAACTCGCCGACCGCCTGGAGGTCT
Organism: Streptomyces sp. NPDC090442; assembly: GCF_044769405.1. Lineage (NCBI taxonomy): Bacteria > Bacillati > Actinomycetota > Actinomycetes > Kitasatosporales > Streptomycetaceae > Streptomyces > Streptomyces sp. NPDC090442. Next base: position 3,140 of record NZ_JBIVXW010000101.1, on the reverse strand, counting down.
CGGTTCGCACCATCTACCGCGACATCGACGCGCTGGCCACGACTGGTGTTCCGGCCTACGCCGAGCGCGGCCGCCGCGGCGGCATAGCCATGCTTCCTGGATTCCGTACGGATGTCACCGGCCTGACCGAGGACGAATCGCGGGCGTCGTTCGTCCTGGCCGCACAGGCTGCCCATGCCGCGCTGGGCCTGGACGGCGCTCTGAGCACCGCGCTGCGCAAGGTGATGGCCGCACTCTCGCCGCCACATCGCCCGGCTGCCGAGCTGACCAGCCTCCGCATCTTCGTCGACCCCAAGCGCTGGATGAGCGGCCAGCAGTCTTCCGCTGAACCGGACCTGGGCGTGCTGACGGACGCGGTCTTCGGCGACCGGCGGCTTCGGCTGCGCTACCGCCACAGCGGCCAGGAGCAGCCGCGCACGTACACCGTCGATCCGTATGGGCTCGTGGCCAAGCCTGGAACGCGGTACTTGGTCGCCGACTATCGGGGCCGTGGCCGCCTCTTCCGCTCGGGTCGGATCATCTCCGCCGGGCCGATCGACGCGCCGGTGCAACGTCGCCCTGGGGTCGAACCGGCTGACGTCCGGGAGGCACTGCGCCGGGAGGTGGAAGCGCTGCGGGCGCCCGCGGTGCTGGTCACGGCGCGGGTTCGGCGGTCTCGGCTGGACTCGTTCGTCCGCGTCCAAGGCGCGTATCTGACGGCACCGCCGGACGAGTCCCATGGGGCGTGGGTGGATGTGGAGCTGGGCGACCCGGAGCTGGGCGCCGTTCGTCAGCTCCTCGCCTTCGGCACGGATGTCGAGGTTCTCTTCCTGTCCGATGCCCGCGCGGTGCTTGCCGTACCGCCGCCGAAGTGGCCTCGAGCTAAGCATGGGAGAGTTGGCTTGGTGCGGACGAGGTCGGTTTCGGGGGAAAGCCCGAGCTGGCCGGCGGCTGCCGTGCGGGCGACGAGGGTGATTGAGCGGGTGACCCGGCAGTGGCCGTGGTCGATGCGCCGGTGGCACAGCTGGCAGGCGGCGGGCAGGTTCTCGACTCCCGGGTAATTCCGTTTAACGGGCGTCGCGTTCCAGGGCGGGCGGTTGTTCTGCGGCTTCAGTTCGAGAGCCCTTCTTCAGGGGGTTGGGGTGGTGGCCTGCGTCGTTGCGGAGCGTCGCGCAGGGAATGCACGATTCACGCGGCGGGCGGAGGTGGTCGAGAGTGCTTGGCGGCGGTCCCGGGGAGGCTTCCGTGCGGCTGGTGCTGGTGCTGGCGCAGGGGGTGTCCCCGCTGCGTCCCGAAGACGCGGTATTCGAGGGGATGTTGGAGGGGTGGACGCGTCAACAGCGCGGTGGGCGGCGTCTGCAGCCGAAGACGATCGGTGACCGGCTCAGGGCGGTGGAGCGGTTTTCGGAGTTCACGAACGCCTACCCGCGGCAGTGGGCAGCGTCAGATCTCGACGACCGGATGACGCACCTCATCGGTGTCGTACGACGGGCGGAGTCGACGATCCGCAGCTACAGGGGGCGATCCGGCTGTTCTGCGACTACGTGACCTCGCCGCACTACCAGTGGCCCGCCGAGTGCGAAGAGCGCTTGGGAACACACCCGGTTCAGATGTGCCACGAGTGGAACACCGTGGCACATCTGGTGGAGCGCGAAGGCCGGCCGGGACGTCGGCCGATGACACGTGCCGAGTTGCAGACGTTCTTCGACTACGCCGACGACCAAGTCGAGCGGGCGGTGCGGCTGGGCCGGAAGGGCGCGTTGGCAGCGTACCGAGACGCGACGATCTTCAAGGTCATGTACGGATGGCGCAGCCGGTGCACGGAGACGCCGCGCCTGGACACGGTCGACTTCCACCGCAACGTAACAGCACGGGAGTTGGAGAAGTTCGGATGCCGGCACGTGCGGTACGGGAAGGGCACGAAGGGATCGCCGTGGTGGCCGGCGCACGACCCTGTCGGTGATGCCTTGGGCCGCGATAGCGGGTGGCGAGGACCTTCCAGCCCTTCAGGCGCGATATGGCCCGTTCTACCGCGGCACGGATCTTGCCGAGAGACCGATTGAAGGTCTTGTTTCCCTGGGCTCACACCTCCCAGTATCCAGATGCCCCACCCACAGGGGGAACTTCGGGGGACAACTGCAGGTACGACTTCGGAGGCGATCGCTCATGACAGAGGATCCGGAACTGCGCCTGAATCGCCGTGAGCTCGCTCGGATGTTCAATGAGGTGCCGGAGCTCTATGACCGGGTCCGGTCGGGGTACCCCGACGAGCTGTTCGCGGACCTTGTCACCGATACCGGCATGGACGAACGGTCGTCGGTGTTGGAGGTGGGCTGCGGTACCGGGCAGGCAACGCGCTCGCTGGCAGCGTTCGGATGCTCGGTGACCGCCGTCGAGTCAGGCAGGGAGATGGCCGCACTCGCGCGCGAACGGCTCGCCGGTTTCCGCAACGTCGAAGTCGAGACGTCGACCTTCGAGGAATGGGACGACGGCGGCAGACGCTTCGACGTCCTGGTGGCTGCGAATTCGTGGCAATGGGTCGACCCGTCGGTCGGCTGGCAGCGAGCGCACGACGTGCTCCGTCCCGGAGGGTGGATGGCGCTGCTCGGCAACGTCCCTGTCCGCCGGCAGGGAGAGTCGGAGGTATATGCCGAGACTGCCGATCTCTACGAGCGTTTCTGCCCCGGGAACCCTGGTTGGGGTCATCGGCCGCTTGAGGACGATGTGCGCAGCACCAACGAGGGTTGGGGACTCGTCGACAGTCCCGGCGACCTCTTCGGCCCGGCGATCGTGCGCTGGTACCCGGCCGTTCAGTGGTTCAACGGGGACGGCTTCGCCGACTTCCTCCGCTCGACATCGCCGTACCGCAAGCTGGACCGTGACGTACGAGAGCCGCTGCTCGATGCCATCGCCGAGCGCATCCGCACACGGATGGGCGACCACGTAGCACGCCGCTATCTGAGCGAACTCCGTGTCGGACGGCGCGCTGGGTGAGAAGCGGGCAGCGAATGTCGTCCAGTTCGAGCGGCAGTTCTCGATCTCTGCGTCGTGGAATGTTCGTGAGTCGCGACAGCTGCGGGGTCTTCTCCGGGCGGATTCAGTTGGTGTGAGTCTGCTGTGGGTTGGTGTCTGTATCGGTGTCGGGGTGGGCCGCGGCGGCC
>NZ_JBIVXW010000100.1:0-24362 GCF_044769405.1 Streptomyces sp. NPDC090442 | reverse complement strand
GTGGGGGTGCCAGACTGCTTCGCTTTACGTCTGGCACCCCCACCCCTCCGGCCCGTCCCCTCCCGTGGGTGGGTGGGAAAGATGGTGGGTGTCACGTCCGTCCGGTGGGTCAACTCGGGCTGCTGGGTTGAGTGGTGACCGTTAGAGGGCGAGTGGTTCCAGCGGCCGGGCAGTGACCGTCAGGGGACCACAATGGCCAGCCCCCACTCAGAGAAATTCCACCCCTCAACGGGAGGGGGCGGGTCGGAGGGGGTGGTAGGCCAGACGTAAAGCGAAGCAGTCTGGCCTACCACCCCCGGAGACCCGTCACCGCACCCCGACAGCCCCGCGCAGCGGACACAACTCGCCCCGCCCCGCGCAGCGGACCGGCGGACCGGCAACTCGCGCGGCGGGAAAGCCAACAACGTGGGAGGGACTACAGACGCCCGACGACGTGGTCGATGCAAGCCGTCAGGGCCTGGACGTCCGCGGGGTCGATCGCCGGGAACATCGCGACCCGCAACTGGTTGCGGCCCAGCTTCCGGTACGGCTCCGTGTCGACGATCCCGTTCGCGCGAAGGACCTTGGCGACGGCGCCGGCATCCACGTCGTCGGTGAAATCGATCGTGCCGATGACCTGCGACCGCTTCGCGGGGTCCGTGACGAACGGGGTCGCGTACTTGGCGTCCTCGGCCCAGTCGTAGAGCGCGCGGGAGGACGCGGCGGTACGGGCGACCGCCCAGTCCAGGCCGCCCTGGCCGTTGATCCACTCCAACTGCTCGTTGAGCAGGAAGAGGGTGGCGAGGGACGGGGTGTTGTACGTCTGGTTCTTCAGGGAGTTGTCGATCGCGGTGGGCAGCGAGAAGAACTCCGGGACGTGGCGGCCGGACGCGTGGATGGTGCGGGCGCGCTCCAGGGCGGCGGGGGAGAAGACGCCGAGCCAGAGGCCGCCGTCGGAGGCGAAGGACTTCTGGGGGGCGAAGTAGTAGACGTCGGTCTGGGCGATGTCCACCGGGAGGCCGCCGGCGCCGGAGGTGGCGTCGACCAGGACCAGGGCACCCTCGTCGGCGCCGGCCACCCGCTGGATCGGGGCGGCGACACCGGTCGAGGTCTCGTTGTGGGTGAACGCGTAGACGTCCACGCCGGCTTCGGCGACCGGGTCCGGGTGGGTGCCGGGGTCGGCGGAGATGACGGTGGGTTCGGCCAGCCACGGCGCCAGCTTGGCGGCCTTGGCGAACTTGGAGGAGAACTCGCCGAACGAGAGGTGCTGGGACTTGTTCTCGATCAGCCCGTGGGTCGCGATGTCCCAGAACGCGGTGGAGCCGCCGTTGCCGAGAACGACCTCGTACCCCTCGGGGAGTTGGAAGAGGTCGCGCACGCCCTGCCGCACCTTGCCGACCAGGTTCTTGACCGGGGCCTGGCGGTGCGAGGTGCCGAGCAGGGAGCTACCGGTGGCGGCGAGCGCGTCCAGCGCCTCCGTACGCACCTTGGAAGGGCCCGCGCCGAAGCGTCCGTCGGCGGGCTTGATGTCAGCGGGGATCTGGATATCAGCCACGAGGGGCAGCCTAAGGGGTCGGGCGGGTGCCGGGTGGAGCGTCCAGCCGGTGAGATGAGCGACAGTCGGAGTGTGGACACGGGGTGTTACGGGGGTTGGCGTGGGGTGACCTGCTGTGGTCGCGCCCGGGGCCGCTACGGGCGGTCCGTTGCGTCGGGGGGCGCGTAGAGGGACGAGAGCGCCGCGGCGGCGTCGGCGAGGACCCGGCGGGCCTCGGGCGGGTCCAGGACCTCCAACGAGTCGCCGAACTGGAGGAGTTGGCGGACGGCGGGGAGGACCGGGTAGCCGAGTTCCAGGACGGCCCAGTCGGTGGCGTCGTCCGCCCGCGGGGGCGCGGTCAGGGCCGGGCCGAGGATGCGGACCGCCAGGTCCAGCCGTTCGCGGCGGATGCGGGCGGTGACCCGCACCGGCGCCGGTCGCTCCTCGACCTGTTGCCGGAGTTGTGCCCAGACGTCCGGCAGTTCCACGTCCGGCCGGCGCCGCACCGGGGCGTCGAGGAGGGCCGCCGACGCGACCCGGTCGGCCCGGAAGAGCTGTGGTCGGCCGCGTCGGTCGGCGACCAGGTACCAGGTGCCGGCCTTGGCGACCAGCCCGTACGGATCGACGGTGTAGGTGCGTTGCCGGGTCTCGCCGCTGTGGCGGTAGCGGATCCGTAGCCTTCGGTCGGTGAAGACGGCGGTCTGCAGCTCGTCCAGGTCGACCGCGGGGCGGGGGCCGCCGAGCCAGCGGTCGGGGTCCACCAGGACGCGGCGGCCGGCCAGTTCGGCGGCCGGGCGGTGCGGGGCCGGCAGCGCCGCCATCACCTTGCGCAGCGCGGAGCCCAGCGCGTCGTCCAGGCCGAGGGCGTGGTGCGCGCCCTGCGCGGCCAGGATGAACAGGGCCCGCGCCTCGTCGGTGGTCAGTCCCGTCACGTCGGTGCGGAAGCCGGGCAGCAGCGCGATGCCGCCGTGCCGGCCGCGCTCGGCGTAGACCGGCACGCCGGCCGCCGACAACGACTCGACGTCGCGGTAGACGGTGCGGGTGGACACCTCCAGGCGGGCGGCCAGCTCACTCGCCGGGACCCGGCCGCGGGTCTGGAGGAGCAGGAGGATGGAGAGCAGGCGGTCGGACTTCACGGCGGCAACGTCCTGGATTCGAGGAGGGGGGCGGCCCGGCGGGGCGGTGGTCGTCGGAGGCCGGGGTTCAAATATGACGGTGCCTGTCAACGTGCTGCGGATGCTGTCGCCGCTGGGCGATGTCGACCCCGAGGGTGACCTGGCGACCGTACGGGCGCTGCACGCCGAGGCGTTGGGCGTCGTGGAGTCCTGGCGGCTGGGCCGGAGCGTGAACTTCGTCCTCGGCGTGCAGCGGGGGTGGGCGGACGCCGCGGAGGTGGGGCGCAGCACCCACGGCGCGCCGGATCGCGCCCGGTTGGCGGGGCTCAAGGCGGCGCACGATCCGCGGAACGTGTTCCGGTTTCCGGCGTATGACGGGGCGTAGGCGGGGCGGAGCGGCGGGAGCGCGGCGGCGCGGTGGCTCCGTATGGCGGGGCGGGGCGAGGGCCGGCCGCCCGTGCCGGCCCCGACTCTTGATCGGGGACGCCCCCTAGTGGGCAGTCTGGGGGCATGGCTGATCGCACCGAGACGGACAAGTACGAGGACGGCGGGCCGGACGCGGACGGGCGGAGCGGCGGTGGGCACCGCACGGGCCGGCCCGGGACCGACCGGGCGGCGGCCGCCCGGCGGGACCTGGCGCGTGAACTGGCCGCGGTGGTACGGGGCGAGGTCTCGGCCGCCGCCGGGGACCGGGCGCTGATGACGATGGACGCGTCCAACTACCGGCGGGTCCCGGACGCGGTGGTCGCACCCCGGGACGCCGAGGACGTCGCCGCGGCCCTGAAGGTCTGCCGGGAACGCGGCGTCCCGGTGGTGCCGCGCGGCGGCGGCACCAGCATCGCCGGGCAGGCCACCGGCACCGGCGTCGTCCTGGACTTCACCCGCCATCTGCGCCGGATCGTCGCCCTCGACCCGGAGGCTCGCACCGCCGTCGTCCAGCCCGGAGTCGTCCTGGACGACCTCCGGGCCGCGGCCGCCCCGCACGGCTTGACCTTCGGGCCTGACCCGTCCACCCACAGCCGCTGCACCCTCGGCGGCATGATCGGCAACAACTCCTGCGGCTCCCACTCGGTGGCCTGGGGCACCACCGCCGACAACGTCCACACCCTGGACCTGCTCACCTACGGGGGCGAGCCGGTGCGGGCCGGCCGCGGCACCGACCCCGAGGGCCGCCCCACCGGCCTCCCGCCGCGACTGCGGGACGGCGTCCAGGCGCTGGTGGACGGCGAGTTGGCGCTGCTGCGCACCGGCTACCCCACCGGCCTCCCGCGCCGCATCTCCGGATACGCCCTGGACGCGCTGCTCCCCGAGTCCGGCACCGACCTGGCCCGCGCCCTCACCGGCAGCGAGGGCACCCTCGGCGTCCTCACCGAGGCCACCGTCCGGCTCGTTAAGGCGCCCGCCGCCCGCGCGCTGGCCGTCCTCGGCTACCCCGACGAGGGCGCCGCCGCCGACGCCGCGCACACCCTGCTGCCGCACTCCCCGCTGACCGTCGAGGGCATGGCCACCGACCTCGTCGGGGCGGGCGCGGCCGGACTGCCCGCCGGCGGCGCCTGGTTGTTCGTCGAGACGGGCGGGGCGAGCCCCGCCGAGGCCGCCGCCCGGGCCGAGGCGCTGTGCCGCGCGGCGCGGGCGGACGGCGCCGGCGACCATCTCGTCGTCACCGACCCGGCCGACCAGCGCGCCCTCTGGCGGATCCGCGAGGACGCCTCCGGTGCCGCCAGTCGGTTGCCGGACGAAGGGGGTACCGCCCGCGCGAGCGGAGCCGAGCGTGGGGGAGAGGCGTGGCCCGGTTGGGAGGACTGCGCCGTGCCGCCCGCCCAACTGGGGCACTACCTAAGGGACTTCCGGGGCCTGCTCGCCCAATACGGGCTGCGCGGCACCCCCTACGGGCACTTCGGGGACGGCTGCATCCACGTCCGGATCGACTTCGACCTGCTCACCCCGCCCGGCATCCGCCGCTTCCGGGAGTTCTCCGGCGACCTCGCCGACCTGGTGGTGGCGCACGGCGGCTCGCTCTCCGGCGAGCACGGCGACGGACAGGCCCGCGCCGAGCTGCTGCCCCGGATGTACGGCGACGAACTGGTCGGCCTCTTCGGGCGGTTCAAGGACCTGTGGGACCCGGCCGGCGGCCTCAACCCCGACATCCTGGTCCGCCCCGCCCGCCTCGACGCCAACCTCCGCTTCGCCCCGCTGCCCAAGGGACCGGTCCCGGTGGAGTTCGGCTACCCGCACGACCACGGCGACTTCTCGGCCGCGGTGCGGCGCTGCGTCGGCGTCGCCAAATGCCGTACGGAGAGGCTGGGTCCGGGATCGGCGGACGTCATGTGTCCGTCCTTCCGCGCCACCGGTGAGGAGCGGCACTCCACGCGCGGGCGCGCCCGGTTGCTGCACGAGATGCTGGCGGGCGAGGTGGTCACCGAGGGGTGGCGCTCCCCGGAGGTGCGCGACGCCCTCGACCTGTGCCTCTCCTGCAAGGGGTGCCGCAGCGACTGCCCCGTTGGCGTCGACATGGCCACCTACAAGGCGGAGTTCCTGCACCACCACTACGAGGGCCGGCTCCGGCCCGCCGCCCACTACGCCATGGGCCGCCTGCCGCAGTGGCTGAGGACCGCCGCCCCCGCGGCGCCGGTCCTCAACGCGCTGGCCCGCACGCCGTTGGCCGCGGTCGCCAAGCGGGTGGGCGGGATCGCGCCGGAGCGGGAGATCCCGGTGCTGGCGCGGGAGACGTTCCGGCGGTGGTGGTGGCGTCGGCACGCCACGGCGGGTGCGCCCGCCGGCGGCAGGACGGTGGTCCTGTGGCCCGACACCTTCACCGACCACCTCTCCCCGGAGGTGGGGCGGGCCGCCGTCCGCGTCCTGGAGGCCGCCGGGCTGCGCCCGTTGCTGCCGCCCACCGCCCCCCTTGGGGCGCGTTCCCCGCTGCCCCGCCTCCGTCGCCCCGGCCTGTGCTGCGGCCTGACCTACGTCTCCACCGGCCAACTCACTCAGGCCCGGGCGGTGATGCGGCGCACCGTGGAGGTGCTGAGCCCGCTGGTGCGGCCCGGCCGCCCCCTGGTCGTCCTCGAACCGAGCTGCGCCGCCGCGCTCCGCACCGACCTGCCGGAGCTGCTCTGCGACGATCCACGGGCGGCCCGACTCGCCGCCTCCGTGCGCACCTTCGCGGAGGTCCTGGAGGAGCTGGCCCCCGACTGGGACCCGCCCCGCCTCGACCGGCCGGTCGTCGGCCAGACCCACTGCCACCAGCACGCCGTGCTCGGCGACGCCGCCGACCGCCGACTCCGCGAACGGGCCGGTCTGGAGGGCACGTTGAGCGGCGGCTGCTGCGGCCTGGCCGGCAACTTCGGCTTCGAACGCGGCCACTACGACGTCTCGGTCGCCTGCGCCGAGGACCAACTCCTGCCCGCCGTCCGGGCCGCGGACCCGGACGCCGAGCTCCTCGCCGACGGCTTCTCCTGCCGGACGCAACTCGCTCAGCTGGGCGACCGCGCGCAACTCGGCGGGCGTCGGGGGCGGCATCTCGCGGAGGTGCTGGCGGAGGCGTTGGACGCGGGTCGGGTGGATGAACGTCGGGTGGGGGAGGGGCAGGTGGGGGAGGGGTAGCGGGAGGGGCGGGGACGGTGTGGGTGGGTATCCGTCGGCCGCTGGGCCGCTGGGCCGCTGGGTCTCAGGGCCTCTTCGTCCGCGTCCGCGGCTCGTTGGGGGGCGGGGCTAGCCCAGGACCTCGTGGGCCAGGGTCACCAGGTCCGGGATGCGGGGGTGGCCGGGGCCGTCGCGCCAGGCGAGGACGACCGGGACGGGTGGGGCGTCGGTCAGCGGGACGTAGGCCATCGCCGGGTGCGGGTGCATGCCGGCGGTGGCCGAGGTGGTGACGCCGATCGCGCGGCCGCCGGTGATGGCGGCGATCCAGTCGTCGGTGTTGCCGATGGTGATCGTGGCGGAGGGGCGGGCGTCCGGGGGCCAGAGGTCCAGGGTGGTCGTGCCGGAGACCGTGTTCAGGGCGAGGGTGCGGTGGGCGAGGTCGGCGAGGGCGAGGGTGGGGCGGGCGGCCAGGGGGTCGTCGGCGGGGAGGCCGGCCACCCGGGGCTCGGTGGTGAGCTGCTCGGTGACCAGGCCGGGGGCGTGCACCTCGCCGCGGAGGAGGGCCGCGTCGACGTCGCCGCGGGCGAGGCCGGCCGTGCGGTCGTCGATGCGGAGGAGTTCGAGGGGGGTGTCCGGGTGTTCCTCGTGCCAGCGGCGGAGGAGCGTGGTGGTGTCCGCGCCGGCCGCGGACCAGGCGTGGCCGAGGCGGAGCGGCCAGCCGGCGCGGTGGCTGCCGTGGGCCAGGGCGCGGTCGAAGGCGGAGACGGCCAGGGCCGCCTGGTCGCGGAAGGCGAGGCCGTCCGGGGTGAGGGCGAGGTGGTGGGTGGTGCGTTCGACGAGGCGGGTGCCGAGGGTCTCCTCAAGCTGACGGAGGGTGCGGGAGACGGCGGGTTGGGTGAGGTGGAGGCGTTCGGCGGCGCGGGTCACGCTGAGGGTGTCGGCGATGGCGAGGAAGCAGCGGAGATGGCGCAGCTCGATGCTCATGCGTGCGGAGCATAACAGCGGGCGAAATGGCATTTCAGGTGCCGGATCGTGGGTCTTAGCGTGGGGGGTGTGAATGCTTCCCCCGGGCCCTTTGAGGCTTCGTCGTCCGGTCGGTCGTCGGCCGCGTCTTCTGCCGCGTCTTCGTCTTCTTCGTCGTCGTCTTCGCTGTCTTCTTCTTCGTCGTCTTCTTTCGCGTCGTCCGGCGGGGTGGGGGGCGGTGGGGAGATAGCCCGGCCCGTGCCGGCGTCGCCCGAGGTGTTGTCGGCCGAGGCGGAGGCTGCGGCGCACGGGCTGGGCGGTGGCCGTAGCGGTAGCGGTAGCGGTACGGCTTCGGCGCGGGGGCGGCTGGGGTCGGTGGCGTTGGTCATCGGCGGGATCGTGTCGGTGCAGTTCGGGGCGTCGGTGGCGGTGCTGCTGTTTCCGCGGGCCGGGGCGTTGGGGGTCGTGACGCTGCGGCTGATCGTGGCGTCGTTGGTGCTGCTGGTGGTGTGCCGGCCGAAGGTGCGGGGTTACGGGCGGGGGGACTGGGCGACGGTGGTGGCCTTCGGGGTCGCGTTGGCCGGGATGAACTCGCTCTTCTACCAGGCGATCGACCGGATTCCGTTGGGGGCGGCGGTCACGCTGGAGTTCCTGGGGCCGTTGATCCTTTCGGTGGCGACGTCGCGGCGGTTGCTGAGTGTGGTGTGGGCGTTGCTGGCGCTGGGGGGCGTGGGGTTGTTGGGGCGCGCGGGGTTTGATGGGCTGAATCTGGTGGGGGCCGGGTGTGCGTTGGCCGCGGGTGGGTTGTGGGCCGCGTACATCCTGTTGTCGGCGCGGACGGGGCAACGGTTCCCGCAGGCCGATGGGTTGGCGTTGGCGATGACGGTGGCGGCGGTGTTGAGCCTGCCGTTGGGGGTGGCCAGCGCGGGGGCGGCGCTGCTGAATCCGGTGACGGTGGGGTTGGGGGCGGCGGTGGCGTTGATGTCGTCGGTGCTGCCGTACACGTTGGAGTTGTTGGCGCTGCGGAGGCTGCCGGCGTCCGGGTTCGCGGTGATGATGAGCCTGGAGCCGGCTGCGGCGGCTACGGCGGGGTTCTTGGTGTTGGGGCAGGCGTTGGGGTGGGTGGAGTTGGCGGCCATTGGGTTGGTGGTGGTGGCCAGCGCGGGGGCCGTGTTGAGCGGGGTGCGGCGCTGAGTCGATGGTGTCGTTGGTCGCTGCGGTCCGGTGGGGGCGGACGCTTCGCGGCTTCTCACCGTGAGTGGGGCCGGAGGGGCTGCCCCGGGGCACGTCCTCGGTGCGGGCGCCTCTGGTCTGTAGATGAGGAATGCCCGGGGCTTCGCTCCAGATCCTGCGGGCGCACCCCGGGACAGCCCCTCCGGCCTACGCCGTTGCCGACTTTCCGCCGGTGGGCCCGCACGTCGGGCACGCGCAGGGTGGGAAGCGGCCCGGCATGTCGTCGACGAGCTGTGTGGGGTCGTCGGCCCGGACGACGACGGTACGGATCGGGGTGCGCTTGCCGGTCGCCGATACCCGGTAGACGGAGAGCGTCATCCGACGCGGGCTGATCTTCACCGGGGCCGCCCGCCACGCATTTCCGTCCGCTCACGGATCCAGGCGGCCAGCCGGAACACCTCGGAGGCGGAAATTCCGCCCAGCTCGACCCGCCCTCGTTCCATGACGGGATACCCGCCTCGGAGGGACGGAAATACGAACCCGGCCGTCGCCAACGCCGAAGCCAACTCCTGCGCTGCCTGCTGTCCTTGGGCCAAAGCACTGTCCCCGGATGAGGGGTTCTGCTGATTCATACCTCCCAGCGTCGACGGGTCTGCATAGCCTGAAAAGTGGTGGCGCGCGTACGGAGAGTGTCCGTAGTTACGTGCGGTGAGGGCTGTATCTGAGGAGGTCGGCATGGTGGGAGGAAGTGCGGGATCTGTGTCGGTGTCACTGCGGGTCTTCGCCGGACAGTTGAAGCTGTTCCGGGAGCTGGCCGAGATGAGTCGAGATGAGTTGGGGCAGAAGCTGGGCTACGCCTCCCACACGATCAAGGCGTACGAGCTGGGGCAACGCATTCCCGACGCAACGACGGTGGAGCGGGCGGATGAGCTGTTGGGTGCACGCGGGGTGCTACGAGAGGCCATTCCGCTGCTGGACGAGGCGCGGTACCCGAAGTTCTTCCGCGATCTACCGAAGCTCGAAAAGAACTGCGTGACGCGGTACTCGTACGATCCGCACTGCGTGCCGGGGTTGTTGCAGACGCAGGAGTACGCGCGGGCGGTGATCGGCTGCCGCGTACCGGCGTTCACCGATGAGGAAGTTGAACGCCATGTCGGAGCCCGGTTGGACCGGCAGGCTGTCCTTACTCGGGAAGATCCGCCGACGGTGCACTTTGTCGTTGAGCAGTCTGCGCTGGAGCGCCCGATGGGCGGTCGGCGCGTTCATCGAGCGCAGATGGTCAGGGTGCTGGAGCGGACACGGCTCCGTAATGTCTCCCTACAGGTGATGCCAACGGATGTGGAGCACCCAGGGCTTGATGGCTCTTGGGTGTTGTTGGAGACTCCGGAGCCACGTTGGTTGGGGTACGTCGAGGGCAATGCGGAAAGCCAGCTCGTCTCCGACCGAAGCAAAGTCCGGAGCCTGATGCAGCGCTATGCCATGATCCGGACGCAGGCTTGGTCTATCAAGGAATCGACGGAATTCATCGAGAAGTTGGCAGGTTAGGCATGAACAGCGAACTGGTGTGGTTCAAGTCCAGCTACAGCGGTACCGAGGCGGGTGACTGCGTGGAGGTAGCTCGCGCCCCGCACGCCATCCACATACGTGACTCCAAAGACGCAGGCGGCCCCCACCTCACCCTTGCCCTCGCCGCCTGGGCGACGTTCGTGCGCCACGCGGGAGAAGTGGCGTCTTCCCGGGGGTAGTTCGGTTCGCAGAACCGCCTCGCCGAGACCCCCTCGGCACGCCATGGCAGAAAATCATGCAGGCGTGCTTGATTGTTTCTCGTTGCGCTGGCACGCTCGGGGCCGCGTCACCGCAGCGTTCAACGTGCCCTGCCCGTAAGGGAGATGGGCTTCAGCGTGGATGAGGAGACCGGGCGATGGCCGATCCGCGGGAGGTTCGGGAGGTCCTTGAGGATCTTCGGGCCGAGGGTGAGGAAGTGGACGGGCTGGTGGCGGGACTGCCGCCGGGGGAGTGGGCGCGGGCCACGCCGGCCGTCGGGTGGAGCATCGCGCACCAGATCGCGCACCTGTTGTGGACGGATGAGCGGGCCGTGCAGTCCGCGGTGGATCCCGAGGGGTTCCGGCGGGAGGTCGCGGCGGCGTTGGCGGCGCCGGGGACGTTCGTGGACGAGGGGGCCGAGCGCGGGGCGCGGCTGCCGGCGGCGGAGTTGTTGGCGCGGTGGCGGACGAGTCGGGCGGAGTTGCTCACGGTGCTGGCGGGGCGGCCGGTGGGCGAGAAACTCCCGTGGTACGGGCCGCCGATGAGCGTGGCGTCGATGGCCACCGGGCGGTTGATGGAGACCTGGGCGCACGGGCAGGACGTGGCGGATGCGCTGGGGGTGCGACGGGTGCCGACGGTCCGGTTGCGGCACGTGGCGCGGATCGGCGTCAGGGCCAGGGATTACGCGTATGCGGTGCGGGGACTGACGCCGCCGGCGGGGGAGTTCCGGGTGGAGTTGGTCGGTCCGGGTGGGGAGGAGTGGGTGTTCGGGCCGGAGGATGCCGGTCAGCGGGTGAGTGGGGCGGCGTTGGACTTCTGTTTGCTGGTGACGCAGAGGGTGCATCGGGACGACGTGGCGCTGGTGGCGGTGGGGGCGGACGCCGAGCGGTGGCTCGGGATCGCGCAGTCCTTCGCCGGGCCGGCGGGGGCCGGGCGGGCGCCGGGGGAGGTGCGGCGGTGACGGGCGTGGGGGAGCCGTTGCGGATCGGGAACGCGTCCGGTTTCTACGGGGATCGGTTCGAGGCCGTGCGGGAGATGTTGACGGGTGGGGCGCTGGACGTTCTGACCGGTGACTACCTGGCCGAGTTGACGATGTTGATCCTGGGGCGGGACCGGCTGAAGGATCCGCGGTGGGGATACGCCAAGACGTTCCTGCGGCAGATGGAGGAGGGGCTGGGGCTCGCCGTCGAGCGCGGCGTGCGGATCGTCACCAATGCGGGGGGACTGAATCCGGCCGGACTCGCCCGGGCTTTGCGGGAGTTGGGGGAGCGGGTCGGGGTTCCGGTGCGGGTGGCGCATGTCGAGGGTGACGACCTGGTGGGGCGCGGGTGGGGAGAGGGCGTCCTCACCGCCAATGCGTATCTGGGGGGCGCTGGGATCGCGGAGTGTCTGCGGGCGGGCGCGGATGTCGTGGTGACCGGGCGGGTGACGGACGCGGCGCTGGTCAGCGGGCCGGCCGCGGCGCACTTCGGCTGGGCGGCGGACGACTACGACCGGCTGGCGGGCGCGGTGGTCGCGGGGCACGTGGTGGAGTGCGGGACGCAGGCGACGGGTGGGAACTACGCGTTCTTCCGGGAGTTGGGGGACGTGCGGCGGCCCGGGTTTCCGGTGGCGGAGGTCCATGCCGATGGCAGTGCCGTCATCACCAAGCACCCGGGGACCGGGGGCGCGGTCACGGTGGGGACGGTGACCGCCCAGTTGCTGTACGAGACCGGGGGCGCGCGCTATCTGGGGCCGGACGTGACGGCACGGCTGGACACCGTGCGGTTGACGGAGGCCGGGCCGGACCGGGTGCGGATCGACGGGGTGCGGGGTGAGGCGCCGCCGGCCACGCTGAAGGTCGGGCTGACCCGGATGGGCGGCTGGCGCAACGAGGTGGTGTTCGTGCTCACCGGGCTCGACATCGACGCCAAGGCGGCGCTGGTGCGGGGGCAGGTGGAGGATGCGTTGGGGCGGGTCAGGCGCCGGCCGCAGGAGGTGCGTTGGTCGCTGGCGCGGACCGATCGCGCGGACGCGGGGGTGCAGGAGGAGGCCAGCGCGCTGCTGCGGCTGGTGGTGCGGGATCCGGACCCGGAGGCCGTGGGGCGGGCGGTGAGCGGGGCGGCGATCGAGCTGGCGTTGGCCAGCTATCCCGGTTTCCACGTGACGGCGCCGCCCGGGAAGGGTGCCCCTTACGGGGTGTTCGAGGCGGCGTACGTGGCGGCGGGGGACGTGCGGCAGGTGGCGGTGAGGGGCGACGGGGAGCGGGTGGAGATTGCGCATGTGCCGCTCTCGGTCGGGGAGTTGGTCGCCGTGGAGGCCGAGCTTCCGGTGCCGTTGCCGGACGGGCCGACCCGGCGGGCTCCCCTGGGGGCCGTCGCCGGGGCCCGTAGTGGGGACAAGGGCGGGGCGGCGAACGTGGGGGTGTGGGTCCGGAGCGCGGACGCGTGGCGGTGGCTGGCGCACGAGCTGACGGTGGAGCGGGTGCGACAACTGCTCCCGGAGGTGGCCGGGTTGGAGGTGCGGCGCGAGGTGCTGCCGAATCTGCGGGCGGTGAACTTCACCGTCGAGGGGCTGTTGGGGGAGGGGGTCGCCTCGCAGGCGCGGTTCGACCCGCAGGCCAAGGCGCTGGGGGAGTGGCTGCGCTCCCGTCATCTGGAGATACCGGAGGTGCTGTTGTGACGGTGCTGAGGAGTGCGCTCGATACCGCCGGCGTCGAGTACGGCGAGCGGCGGGCGGCGATGCGGGAGAAGTTGGGGGAGGTGGCGGGGGAGCACGCCAAGGCGTTGGCGGGCGGCGGGGAGAAGTACGTCGAACGACACCGTAAACGGGGCAAGTTGCTGGCCCGGGAGCGGATCGAGCTGGTGGTGGACCCGGACACGCCGTTTTTGGAGCTGTCGCCGCTCGCGGGGTGGGGCAGCGACTACGCGGTGGGCGCGTCGCTGGTCACCGGGATCGGGGTGGTCGAGGGCGTGGAGTGTCTGATCACCGCCAACGATCCGACGGTGCGCGGCGGGGCGAGCAATCCGTGGACCCTCAAGAAGGCGCTGCGGGCCAACGAGATCGCGTTCGCCAACCGGCTGCCGGTGGTCAGCCTGGTGGAGTCCGGCGGGGCCGACCTGCCGAGCCAGAAGGAGATCTTCATCCCGGGCGGGGCGCTCTTCAAGGACCTGACGCGGCTGTCGGCGGCCGGGATTCCGACGGTGGCGGTGGTCTTCGGGAACTCGACGGCCGGGGGCGCGTACGTGCCCGGGATGTCGGACCACGTGATCATGGTGAAGGAGCGGGCCAAGGTCTTCCTCGGCGGGCCGCCGCTGGTGAAGATGGCGACCGGCGAGGAGAGCGACGACGAGTCGCTGGGCGGGGCCGAGATGCACGCCAGGACGTCGGGGCTGGCGGACTACTTCGCCCTCGACGAGCCCGACGCGCTGCGGCAGGCCCGGCGGGTGGTGGCGCGGCTCAACTGGCGCAAGGCGCACGCCGATCCGGGGCCCGCCGAGCCGCCGGAGTACGACGAGGAGGAGCTGCTGGGGATCGTGCCCGGCGACCTCAGGGCGCCGTTCGACCCGCGGGAGGTGATCGCGCGGATCGTCGACGGGTCGGACTTCGACGAGTTCAAGCCGCTGTACGGGGCGAGCCTGGTGACCGGGTGGGCGCGGCTGCACGGCTATCCGGTGGGGATCCTGGCGAACGCGCAGGGGGTGCTGTTCAGTCAGGAGTCCCAAAAGGCGGCGCAGTTCATCCAGTTGGCCAACCAGCGGGACATCCCGCTGATCTTCCTGCACAACACCACCGGCTACATGGTCGGCAAGGAGTACGAGCAGGGCGGCATCATCAAGCACGGCGCGATGATGATCAACGCGGTGTCGAACTCGCGGGTGCCGCACCTGTCCGTCCTGATGGGCGCCTCGTACGGGGCCGGGCACTACGGGATGTGCGGGCGGGCCTACGACCCGCGGTTCCTGTTCGCCTGGCCGAGCGCCAAGTCCGCGGTGATGGGGCCACAGCAGCTCGCCGGGGTGCTCTCCATCGTGGCGCGCGCCTCGGCCGCGGCGAAGGGGCAGCCCTACGACGAGGAGGCGGACGCGGGGCTGCGCGCCATGGTGGAGCAGCAGATCGAGTCCGAGTCGCTGCCGATGTTCCTGTCCGGGCGGCTGTACGACGACGGCGTCATCGACCCGCGCGACACCCGCACCGTCCTCGGCCTGAGCCTGTCCGCCGTCCACACCGCGCCGGTCGAGGGCGCGCGGGGCGGCTTCGGCGTCTTCCGGATGTGAGGTTCCCGTGACAACGACTGATTCCGGCGAGATCCGTTCGGTGCTCGTCGCCAACCGCGGGGAGATCGCCCGGCGGATCTTCCGCACCTGCCGTGAGCTGGGCATCGCCACCGTCGCGGTGTACTCCGACGCGGACGCCGCGGCCGCGCACGTGCGGGAGGCCGACGTCGCGGTCCGGCTGCCGGGCGAGGCGGCCGGGGAGACCTATCTGCGCGGCGAGTTGCTCGTCAAGGCGGCGCTGGCGGCCGGCGCGGACGCGGTCCACCCGGGGTACGGCTTCCTCTCCGAGAGCCCGGAGTTCGCCGCGGCGGTGGTGGACGCGGGGCTGGTGTGGGTCGGTCCGCCGCCGGCCGCGATCGCGGCGATGGCGTCCAAGACGCGCGCGAAGGAGCTGATGGCGGCGGCGGGGGTGCCGCTGCTGGCGCCGGTCGATCCGGCCGCGGCCGGCGCGGGGGACCTGCCGCTGCTGGTGAAGGCGGCGGCCGGTGGTGGCGGGCGGGGCATGCGGATCGTGCGCGAACTCGACGCGTTGGACGAGGAGTTGGCGTCGGCGCGGGCGGAGGCGACGGCCGCGTTCGGGGACGACGAGGTCTTCGTCGAGCCGTATGTGGAGGGCGGGCGCCACGTCGAGGTGCAGGTCCTCGCCGACGCGCACGGCACGGTCTGGACGCTGGGCACCCGGGACTGCTCGCTCCAGCGCCGGCACCAGAAGGTCATCGAGGAGGCCCCGGCCCCCGGATTGCCCGACGCGCTCCGGGACGCCCTGCACCGGGCCGCCGCGCAGGCCGCGCGGGCCATCGACTACCGGGGCGCGGGCACCGTCGAGTTCCTGGTGTCCGGCGACGGCCGGGCGTACTTCCTGGAGATGAACACCCGGCTCCAGGTGGAGCACCCGGTCACCGAGGAGATCTACCGGCTCGACCTGGTGGCCCTCCAACTGGCCGTCGCCGAGGGCCGACCGCTGCCGGCCGCGCTGCCCGAGCCGCGCGGCCACGCCGTCGAGGCCCGGCTCTACGCGGAGGACCCGGCGGCCGACTGGCAGCCGCAGACCGGCACCGTGCACCGGATCGAGGTACCGGACGCCGTCCGGCTGGACTCCGGCATACGGGACGGCGATCAGGTCACCGTCCACTACGACCCGATGCTGGCCAAGGTCATCGCCTGGGCGCCGACCCGCGCCGAGGCGATCCGCAAGCTGGCCGGCGCCCTGGAACGGGCCAGGATCCACGGCCCGGTCACCAACCGCGACCTCCTCGTCCGCTCGCTGCGGCACCCCGAATTCGCCGCCGCCGACGGGCTGGACACCGGGTTCTACGACCGCAACCTCGGCGCCCTGACCGCCCGGGAGACCGCCGGCGACGCCCTGTGCGCGCTGGCCGCCGCGCTCGCCGACGCGCACGGCCGCTCCCGCTTCGGCGGCTTCCGCAACGTCCCCGCCGGCCCGCAGGTCAAGCGCTACGCCCGTGGGGAGGCCGTCCACGAGGTCCGCTACCGCCTCGGGCGGGACGGGCTGAAGGCCGAGGGGTTCCCCGGCGTCCGGCTGCTCGGCCTGGCCGCGGACGAGGTGGTGCTGGAGGTCGACGGGGTGCGGCGGGCGTTCGCGGTCGCCCGGCACGGCGACCGGGTGTACGTCGATGCGGCGTCCGGCGCCCGGGCGTTGACCGCGCTGCCCCGGTTCCCGGACCCCACCGCCCGTAGGGAGCCCGGTTCGCTGCTGGCCCCGATGCCCGGCACGGTCGTCCGGATCGCGGACGGGCTGGCCGAGGGCGACCGCGTCACGGCCGGCCAGGTGCTGCTGTGGCTGGAGGCCATGAAGATGGAACACAAGATCACCGCACCGGTGGCCGGCACGCTGACCGCCCTCCCCGTCCGCACGGGCCAACAGGTCGAGGTGGGCACGCTGCTCGCCGTCGTCACCGACTGATCCGGCGCGCCCAACGGGACCGTGCCGCGGCCCCGTTACCCGTAGGCACTCACACACCGCCCCAGGAGTCGTCATGAGCAACGCCCTGAGCAACCCCGTGATCGAGTCCGAGGAACACCGCGCCCTGCGCGCCGCCGTCGCCGCGCTCGGCAGGCGCTACGGCCGGGAGTACTTCTCGGCCGTCGTCGCCGACGGCGGGCACACCGACGAACTGTGGCGAGAGGCCGCCAAGGCCGGCTACCTCGGCGTCAACCTCCCGGAGGAGTACGGTGGCGGGGGCGCCGGAATAACCGAACTCGCCCTGGTGTTGGAGGAGTTGGGCGCCGCCGGCTGCCCATTGCTGATGCTGGTGGTCTCGCCGGCGATCTGCGGCACGGTCATCGCCCGCTTCGGCACCGAGGAGCAGAAGCGCACCTGGCTGCCGGGCCTGGCCGACGGCAGCCGCAAGATGGCCTTCGGCATCACCGAGCCGGACGCCGGCTCCAACTCCCACCGGATCACCACCACCGCCCGTAGGGACGGCGGGGACTGGATCCTCAACGGGCGGAAGATCTTCGTCTCCGGCGTCGACATCGCCGAGGCGACCCTGATCGTCGGCCGCACCGAGGACGCCCGCACCGGGAAGCTCAAGCCCTGCCTGTTCGTCGTCCCGCGCGAGACGCCCGGCTTCGGCCGCAGCCCGGTACCGATGGAACTGGCCGCCCCGGAGAAGCAGTTCGAGCTGACCCTGGACGACGTGCGGCTGCCCGCCGACGCCCTGGTGGGCGACGAGGACGCCGGGCTGCTCCAACTCTTCGCCGGCCTCAACCCCGAGCGCGTCATGACCGCCGCGTTCGCCCTCGGCATGGGCCGCTACGCGCTCGCCAGGGCCGTCGACTACGCCCGCACCCGCCAGGTGTGGAAGGAGCCGATAGGCGCCCACCAGGCCCTCGCCCACCCGCTCGCCCAGTGCCACATCGAACTGGAGCTGGCCGCGCTGATGATGCGCAAGGCGGCGCTGCTCTACGACGCCGGCGACGACCTGGCCGCCGGCGAGGCCGCCAACATGGCCAAGTACGCCGCGGCCGAGGCCGCCGTCCACACCGTCGACCAGGCCGTGCACACCCTGGGCGGCAACGGCCTCACCCGGGAATACGGGCTGGCGTCCCTGATCACCGCCGCCCGGGTGGCGCGGATCGCGCCGGTCAGCCGGGAGATGATCCTCAACTACGTCTCGCACCAGTCCCTGGGCCTGCCCAAGTCGTACTGAGGCCGCGCATCTCCGCTTGCCGAGCACGGGCGGTGCGCCGGCCCCCGAGACCTTCGGGACCGGCGTACCACCACCCGGCACAGGGGAAGGAAGGTCCCTGCGGCCCCCGCCGCACCCACCGCCGCCCCAGGGAAAGGACCCCATGGCGTCGCCGACGTCCCACCGCCCGCACGTCTTCCGCAGCGCCCACCCCGACGTCGCCCCCGTGGAGTTGCCGATCCACGAGGCCGTCCTCGGGCGCGCGGCCGCCCGCGGCACCCGCCCCGCCCTCGTCGACGCCCTCACCGGCGCCACCCTCGACTACGCCCGGCTCGACCGGCACAGCCGCCGGCTGGCCGCCGCGCTCGCCGCCTCGGGGCTCCGCAAGGGCGACGTGCTGGCCCTGCACAGCCCCAACTCCCTGCTCTTCCCCGTGGTGTTCTACGCCGCCTCGCGCTGCGGCGCCGCGGTCACCACCGTCCACCCGCTCGCCACCGAGGCCGAGTTCGCCCGCCAGCTGAAGGACTCCGGGGCGACGTGGATCGTCACCGTGGCGGCCCTGCTGGACTCCGCCCGCGGCGCCGCCCAACTGGCCGGCACCATCGGCGAGATCCTCGTCTGCGACCGCGCCGACGGCCACCGCTCCGTCCTCGACCTGCTCGACGGCGACCACCCGGAACCGGACCCGGGCCTCGACCCGGCCACCGACCTCGCCGCGCTCCCGTATTCCTCCGGCACCACCGGCACCCCCAAGGGCGTGATGCTCACCCACCGGAGCATCGCCACCAACCTCGCCCAACTGGCGCCGCTGATGCCCAACGGCACCGAGAACCGCATCCTCGCGGTCCTCCCCTTCTTCCACATCTACGGTTCTAAAGGACACGTGCGCCGCTCAGGCAGGATTGTGAGCAGAGCGTTCGGTTCTCTGGCCTGGGGAGGCGACAAGGCGCCCCCGTCGGGAGACAACCGGCGGGGGCGTCGTCGCGTTGCTGCGACCGTCAGCGTGCGGTGGGCGCGGCGGCCGAGCTGTAGAGGGCCGTAAGCCGAGCTGTTTCCTCCTCGCGGAAGTCCCGGACTTCGGAACAGCGCTGACTCATCACGAATTCGCCCAGCGTCAGGCATAGGTCCATGCGTTGGATGCATACGCCGACCATGAAGGGGCCGTTTTGTGCGCGGTACATGCGTACGCCGTAGTAGCCCTCCTGACAGTCCCGGTCGTTGTTGAACCGGCACCCAGCGCAGGTCTCTGGTAGCCGGACGGGGCGAATACTCTTGGTGTACAGCGTGCGGCCGTCGGGGAGCCGGTAGCGGGTGCGCTGGTCGGAAGCGCCGGCGGTAACGATGCGGCGGATGGGTACCGCTCCGAGGTGGTCGACGACCTCTTGCATGGCGGCGAGCGAGGCTCCGTCGTCCTCAAGGTTGACCAGCATCCGCACAGTGACGAGCCGTCCGTGCTCCTCGATGATGCGGAGCACCCGCGCAACGTGGTCATGGTTCGGGATCACGATGTTCGCCGAAACCTTCACCCCGTGCCGGTCGGCGGCCTCGATCGTGGCAGCCAGTGCGTCCAGCTTCCGTGCTGCCAGCTTCGGCGAGGCCAGGCGCGGGGCCTGGACGGCGGCGAGTTCCTCCGGCGTGGTGCCGAACACGGACAGGTTGATGCGGTCGAGCCCGGCCGCGGCGCACTCGGGCAGTACGGCGGTTCCGTTCTCACCGTTGCTGGTGAGCCCAACCGTCAGGCCCAGGCGACGGGCGATGCGGACGAGTTCGGGCAGTTCGGGGTGAAGCGTGGGTTCCCCGCCGGTGAAGTGCACCTCGGTGGTCGGGAGGCTGCCGCGCACTGCGGCCAAGGCCAGGGCGAAGTCAGAGTCCGCCTTGATGCGCTGGGGCAGGAAGTTGGCGCCGTTGGTGGTGAGGTAGATCGACACCCGTCCGGAGCGACCGGGCGTGCCGGTGAACTGGCCGGCTTCGCGGCCGAGGTTGTCGGTCGTGACGGGGGTGCCTTCGTTGTGGCAGAAGGTACAGGCGAGTCCGCACGCGTCGATGATTTTGACGCGTAGGGTCCGGTCCGGAACTACCGTGACGGGTAAGTCGTTTGGGTCGGTCGTGGGCATGGTCGCCTCCTGGCCGGCGGGGCTCGGCGGCCCCGCCGGCGGACGGTGGAGAGGGCTAGGTGAAGCGGAGTTCGTTGATGGAGTCGAGGTCGATTCCGTAGCGGGCGAAAACCTTGGTCGTGTTCTCGCTGGTCAACTCATCCCGTGTGAGGGACAGACGATCGGCGGCGGTCCACACCTGTTCTTCGGTGTCGCCCTCGATCTCCAGGTAGGGCGGGATGCGGGGCCAGGTGTCGATCTCCAGCCGCACGCCGTCCAGCAGCCAGGAAGAGCGCCGGTTCTCCTGGTAGCTGCGGTGGGTGAGCCCCATGAGTCCGAGCAGGGCGTGTGTGTCCTCGAACGAGCCGACCGTCGTCTCGGTCTCCCGGGTGCCGTCGATGGCGTCCGAGCTGATCGTCTTCACGCAGAGGGTGATCGCGCCGCCGGAGTCCCGCAGGCGTACCCAACGGCCCGGCACCGGGGGAACGGTGTCGTAGACGTAGCGGCGCATGAGGCGCTCGCCCTGGAAACTTCCGCCGGCCGCCTTGATGCGCTCGGCCATGGCGTCCGGGTCGATGCCCAACGCCTTCGCTTCGTATTCGACGACGTGCATGGATCTCCTGTTCGTTATTGGTGTGTGCTGTGGCCGTACCTGCCGCGGTTCAAAACAGCGGCCTTGTACGCTCGACCCCGGCGGGTCGGCCCGGGGTCTATCTCACTCCGGGGCGGCCCGTTCTTCTCATCACGCCGTTGTAGGCGGCAACTTGATGTGGAGGCGCACGATTTTGTCGAACTCGTCGAACGGTTCGAGACCCATCTCGGCGCGTCGCTCGTCGAGGCGTTCGGGTTCTTCAACCTCGAACGCCTGAATGCCGTTCACACCGACGGCGAAAGCTGTTCCGTAACGCTGTGGACGGCCATTGCGGACACGAACCCGATCGGTCAAGAACGCCAAGTGGCGGCGGGTGGCTTCGCCAGCCTGTACGGCTTCCTGAAGGAGTTCGAGCGCCTGCTCTTGAAAGGCCGGGTCGTCAGAGTGCTGAGCGAGCCACCAGGCCGCATCGGCGCCGGCCTCACCGGCGAGTGTGCGACCGGGCCAGCCGTACACGGCCGTAACCAGTTTCAGCGTTGCTGTGCCTCTGTCCTCAGCCCAAGCAAGCTGGGCGATCGACTCGTCGTCGTTGCGAAGATCCGCAACTGCCCGCGCCTCCTGGTGCTTTCGTTGGAGGTCGAGCAACGCAAGGGCGATTTCCGGATGGGTTGGCCGGGCTGTGCTCACGAGGCTTTCACCTCGGCCCACACGATCTTGCCGAAGGGCCGTTCTCGAACGCCCCACGTGGCGAGTGCGTCGACGATGAACATGCCTCGGCCCCGTTGCCTTTCTACAGACTCCGGCTTGAAGCGAGGCGAAGCGCGTCGAGTGTCGTGAACCTCCACACTGACCCGGCCCGGTCCGTGGGCGAGTGCGACGATCAGCGAGTCGCCCGGTTCCGTGCCGTACCGGACGGCATTGGTCACGATCTCGGAAACGACGAGAGTCACGTCGTCGAGAAGATCGCCGCCAATGTCCGGCGCGTGAAACATGACGTACTCCCGCGTGAAGTCGCGCGCCAGTCTGACGGAGGTTTCGACGGCGTCGAGCACAAGCTGTGGCGGGGGCCCCACAAGGCCCCACGTGTCGTGTATGGGGGGCATGGTTGCGGTCACCTCTCGCCCTCCAGAGCCGCCGGGGAGAGGCCGGCGGGCAGGCCAACGAGAGGCTCAGGGGTTCTGTGCCGCTCGCAGGGTTGGGGAGCCTGATGCGCACAGATGAGCAGCCGGGCCTCGGGCCGTACGTGCATGAAGGTGCCGCCGGCGGCCAACGTGATGATGGGGGCGCCGGCGTACAGGCGCTCGTCCAGGGTCTCGGAGACCTCGCGCCATTCGTTGTTGTCGCAGACAACGACGCCGGCTGTGACGCGGTGTGCGCAGGTGAAACCGAGGAATGCGTATCCGGACGGGGCGGGGGCGCTCACGCGGGACCCCCTATCGGGTCGAGCGGTGCTGGTTCATCGCCGGCCAGCAGTCGTGACAGCTCGCTGACGAGCTTCTCGCAGTCGGCGCCGGTTAGTACGAGGTGTGCCTCGAAAACTTCCTGACCGTTGGTGATGCGTAAGGGGATGGAGAAGCGGCCGGCGTTGGTGCGACCCAACGGCTCGTCAGGCGCCCTCTCGATGCGCCAGCTAGCTTGACGGTTTGCGGTCATCGTGCCCCCTCGACTGTTCGAATTGGCAGGGGAGTTCACCACCTGCCAGACCGTAGGGGGCGCATGCAAAGGCACCCCGGAAAAAGTTCCGGGGTGCCTTTCTTCCGGGCGTGCGAATCAGCCAGCGAGGACGCCGACATGCGTAGCGTGATCGCGCAACTCTGCCCGATACGTGGGTCGTTCGCGCTTGAGTAGGTCGCGAATCGCCTCGCGCACCAGGGGGAAGAACTTGACCTCTTCGGGTGACGTCTTGCGAATGCGGCCGATCATGTAGAGGGTCGCATAGTCGTCTTGCTTCAGCCGGTTGGCGTTCATGACCTCGACCATGTATCGCGTCCGGCGTTCGAGCGGTAGCACGGGGTTGTCGTCTTCGATGGTGTCGGCAAGGCGCAGTGCCTCGGTTGCGTCGCCCTCCTCGCCGGCGAGGTGTACCCCGTGCATGGCTACGTTCGTCGGACCGAACGACGTACGCCAGTCGTTGCGGTCAACGCCAGCGCGGCGGGCGACGCGGTCGGCGTCATGCAACAGGTCCCACGCGGCCGACGGACGGCCATCGCGCATGGTGGCAACGGCTGCGGCCAGGTGCAACGCGCCATGAACGGAGAGGAGTTCTGGTGACGCATCGTCGCCTGGCGTGGTGACTTCGATAGCCGATCGGGCGAGGTCTGCGGACTCGGCAACGTCTCCTGCGCTGGTGAGGATGCCGGCCATGTTCCACGCGGAAGCGCCGAGCAGGACGGGGTCGTTGGACTGGTCGGCGAGCTGTAGCGCGCGGTCCGCGGCGATGCGGGAAAGGGTCTGTTCTCCAACGCGGCGGAGAAACACCTGCAACAGGTGATAGAGGCTGATCACCGCCTGCGCGATCTCGGCCTCGTCTCCGACGTTGGCGCTACGGGAGGCATAGTGCGCTTCGGCAAGCAGTATCGGCAACTGCGGTCCGACGACGGCGTAGCGGTCGACGTCGTGCTCGTAGGACTGCCAAGCCTCGTCGACGCGCTGCACCAATTCGTCTGCGGACAGCGGGGCGCCGGGCAGGTCGGCGCCAAGCTGCGACGAGATTGTGTTCAGTGCGCGGCGAATGGCTGGCACCGATTCGTGTTCGGGCGATCCGTTCGCGGTCAGAGCGATGCTGCGGCCGGTCAGCTCGGCCAAGTCTCGAATGTCGAGGACGCGCGAGACTTCGAGGAGCACAGAGAGTTTGTCAACGGGGATCACTCCCCGCTCAACCTTGCTTACCCAGTCTTCTGAACGGCCGATCAGGCCCCCGAGCGCGGCCTGCGAGAGCCCTTTGCGCTGGCGGTACAGCTTGATTCGGTCGCCCGTGGTGAGTTCACGCGAGTAGCTGTTCACCGGCACCCCTTATGGGTCGTGACGACGCGGGACTACTGCCAGAGTACGCGGAGTGCACTGGGCGGCGGCCCCAGGCACCAGAACGCAGAAACGCCCCCGCACGGCCATCAAAGGCCGTGCGGGGGCACCGGGCGGCGGTCGCCTGCCAGACGGTGAGGAACAGGCCGACGACGCCCACCAGGGCGGCGATGCTGGGAAGTGGCCAGCGGCGGCGCTCGACGGCGTCGAGGCGGGTGTCGAGGTCGGCGAGGCGTCGGTCGGTCTGGTCGGATCGCTGTACGACCAGGGCGAGTTGCCCGTCGACGCGGGCGAAACCAGCCTCAACTGCCGTCCGCAGCCGCTCCAGTTCGAGGGCGACGTCGCCGGGGTCGCGGTCGGTCACGCGCTGCCCCCGCCGTCCTTGCGGGCGAGGGCGCGCGGCTCGACGTCGGCCGGCGGATTTGTGCGGAGCCAGCCGGGGAGTAGGGCTTGCACGCCGGGCAGGGCCATGACGCGGGCGAGTCCGCCCGCGACGGCGAGGGAGCCGGCGACCCACGGCAGGGACGCGGGGATGCCGGACGCGTCGACGATGGCGGGCAGGGCGACTGCCAGGGCTACCGCGGTCTGCACGATGGTTCGGATGGTGCGGCGGTTGGCGTCGGTCATGGGGTTCTCACTTCACGATCTTGAGTGTCTGGCCGGCGTAGATCCGGTCGGGGTTGGTGATGTGGTTCGCGGCGGCGAGCTTGGCGACAGTCGTCCCGTAGCGGGCCGCGATGCCGGAGAGGGTGTCGCCGGACCGCACGGTGTACGTGGCGGCCGGCGGCGGTGTGGGGTGGTTCGACGGGGCGGTGGTGCTGGTTGCCCATGCGCGCAGGGCGGCCCGGTCGGGGAAGGCGCCGACGTTGGTGTCGATGGGGCGGTCGGTGTGCTGGTGGAACAGCCAATTCGCCTTGATGCGGGGGCGGCCGGCGGTGACGTAGTCGGCGATCCATAGGCCGTCGCCGGCGTAGGAGGTGGTGTCGCGGTTGAGCCAGAAGTCGCGGTTCACGTACAGAATCACGCGGTGTGTGGGGCGGAGTCGCTTCACCGCACGTATGAACGCGTCCTTCTCCGCGCACGATGCGCGGGTGCCGGACCCGGTGGTTTCCCAGTCAACGGCGAGGACGTCACCGGC
>NZ_JBIVXW010000099.1:0-26052 GCF_044769405.1 Streptomyces sp. NPDC090442 | reverse complement strand
GGTTTCCCGGTTCTTCCCATACCCGCACGCGTAGGGAGTTTCGGAAAACCCTGCACAACCCTGCACCACCCCACCCCGCCGCACCTCTCGCCACCGCACTCCCCACCCCGCCGAATGTCCGTCCGCGTCGTTCGGCGTCTCGCGCGCGTGCGCGAGGCCGTATCCACCCCACCCTGACCGGTCGCACCACCCTCCACGCGCAGGAACCTGATTGGAGCCCTGACCCTTGACCAGTAGGAACCGCCCCGCCGCCGTTCTCGCCCTCGCCCAAGGACGCACGAACAGCCAGGCCGCCAAAGCCGCCGGAGTCTCCGGCCGCACCATCCTGCGATGGCTCGACGACCCCGCATTTCAGACCGAAGTCGCCGACACCCGCACCGAGTTGCTACGCCTCGCCGTCGGCCGCCTCGCCGCCGCCTCAACAAAGGCCGTTGACGCTCTGGTCGACGCCCTCGACAGCGAACGCGGACAGGCCCGCGTCCAAGCCGCCCGCACACTGCTCGACGCCTGCCTGTCGCTGCGCGAATCCCTCGACCTCGAACAGCGCCTCGCCGCCCTCGAAGCCGACGAGGAGGGCCACCGCCGATGAGCCGCCCCAACCCGCTATCCCGCCGCCTACTCGCCGTCGAGAACAACCGCGACGACCGGCGCCTGATGCACACCCACCGCCTCACCGACGGCCGCACCGTGCGCCTGTCCACCCTCGACGTCCTCGACGCCGTGCACGACGGCCTCACCCTCGACGGCCAGCACGTCACCGAACCACCACCGCCCCTCGTCCGCACCCTGGCCCAACTCGACCCCGAGCACGACACCTCGATGATGGCCCGCCTCACCCGCGCCGTAGCCGCCCAGTGGTGCGCCGCCCACGACCAAGGCCGCCCCGTGACGCTCTACGACGACCAGGGGGCCGACGCGTGAGCCGCCCCGATGCCGACGCCGAGCACCTCACGCGCGCCGACGGGGCCGTCATCGTCCCCGCCGCGGTTGCCGGTGACGTCCTGCGTGCCCTCGTACGCGATCTGACGGCCCGTGTGCGCGCCGACGGGGGCGAGGTGACCCCAGGCATCCGGCGGCTGCTGTACGCGCTGCACACGGCCGCACAGCGCGCCGAGATGTTCGATTCCGTTGCCGCGCCGTTCGAGTCCACCGCCGCTACCGGAACCACCCTGGGCCCGTCGGGCACCGTGTGCGTAGCCGAGGCCGCCGCCCTCATGGGCTGCACGACCCGCCACGTCCGCGCCCTGATCGCCGCCGGCCACCTACCCGCCGAACGCATCGGCGCCCGCGTATGGGCCATCGACGCCACCGGCCTCGACCACTACCGCCACCACCGAGGAGCCAGCGCAGCATGACCACCACGACCACGACCGCCGACCGGCCCGAGCCGGCGCCCGAGATCAAGCAGGCCGAGCAGGAAGTCGCCGAGGCCGAGCAGTTGCTCGCCGCGCTGGAAGAGCGCGTACGCGACGGAGACGAACAGGTCACCGCCCAACAGCTCACCGACGCACGGGAGTTGGGCACGTTCGCCAAGCTGCGGGCCGAGGCCGCCCGCCGCAAGGCCGAGCGCGCCGCCGCCAAGGCCGCCGAGACCGAACGCGCCCGCATCACCGCGGACGCCGTCGCCCTGGCCGAGCAGACCGCCGACCCCGCCCACGTGGCCACCGCCTACCAGCAGGCCCGCGCCGCCCTCGCCACCCTGATCGACGCCGTGCATACCCACGATGACGCCCTCGCAGAAGCTGCGGCGCTGCTCCGGCACGTCGGCGCCCCGCCGCTTTCGCGGTTCGTGCCGGTGCAGCGCGGCGAGTACACGTTCAGCGAGCCCGAGCGCGTACCCGCCTCACGCACCGCGCCCACCGTTCACCAGGAACGGCACTCCGCCGCCCTGTCCCTCAAGACCGGCCACACCCACAACGCCATCGGCACCGGCCCGGTCCTGGTGACCCTGCTGGACGAGATCGCCACCACGCACAACGTGCGGATGCCCGACCGCCCCGGCTTCACCCGCGCCCCCCTCGCCGACCACGCACGGCGCCACCGCGACACCATCCGCCACTTCCTCAACACCGCCACCCCCAAGACCCCGAAGGACACCAAGTGACCGAGCACGCGCACCTCACCGCCGACAACTTCCACCAGGACCAAGCCACCCCGCGCCCCCACGTCCAGGAAATCGGCAACTACGTCTCCCCCACCTACCAGCGATGGATCGAACAAGTCAAGCGCGACTCACGCCCGCCCATCGACACCTTCCAACTCCCCACCACAACAGCAGAGTTGGAAGCCATGGACTACGTCGACCGCGTCCGCGTCTACACCGAGGACACCGCCCTTTACGACCGCCTCACCGGCCGCACCCCCGCATGACCCCCGCACGCCACCAGGCTCCACCCGCCGACCAGGAGACACCGCCCGTGAGCACCGCCACCGTCTACCGCTCCCAGTGGGACGACCGCACCCCTGATGACCGCCGCATCCCTTGGCGCAAGATCACCGCACCTGGCGCCCGCTCCGGGCCGCTGAGCATCCATCCGACGGTGGGTGAGCGCGGCATGGTGCACGCTGCCCCGTGGTGGGTCGAGGGCACCCTCTACACCGACAACGCCCGCTGGCTCGACCTCATCCGCGACCAGGCCCGCAAGACCGGCGAGCAGGTCACCGAGGAAGACGCCCCCGACGGGCCGCCCGCCGACCACCTCACCGAGGTCGACGCCATGCGCCGCTACGCCGAGCGCCACGGACTCACCCCCGCCCGCACCCCGCACCTCGACACCGACGGCCACCCGATACGCGTCCGCCCCTACTGAACTACCCCTGAAATCATCGGAGTTGACTCCCTGTGCCCTCCCTTTTCGGTCCCGACTACATCGACGCCAACGCCGCCACCCACCGACTCAAGCAGACCCGCAAGACCGATCTTGTCGAGGTGCGCCGCCGCCTGGATGCCGCACTCAGCAAGGCCCGCACCTTCCGCGATCCCGACCTGACAGGCGAAGCCAACCACCGCCGCCGCGCCGAGTTGGAGCGCGCCGCCCGCCAGCAGGCCGCCGCCGACCTCGACCGCATCCAGCGCGAGACCGACGCCGCCGCGACCATGGTGCGCACCGTCGCCAACAAGGCCACCACCACCCCGGCCGCCGGCGCGGCCGAGCAGCTCCTCGCCGAGACCCGGCAGACCCGCGCATGGGACCGCGCCCGCGCGCTCCTCGACGCCGGCCGCACCCTGCCCGACGTCATCAAGGGCGCCGACCTCGACACCCTGCACGCGCTCCGCATCGAACTGCCGACCTACCTCGCTACCCAGCACACCAAGCCGAGCGGACTGGCCGGTGCCGACTTCACCGAACCCGACCCCACCCGCGCCGTGCACGCCGTCGAGCGCGCCCTCGCCGACCGCCTACCCAAGCCGCAAGGCGCCGCGCTGCGGGCCCGCCTCGACCTCGACGAACTCGAACCCGGCCTACGCGAAACCCTCGCCGGACTCCGCCGCGACGTCGACGGCACCGCCGCCCCCGACAACGGCCTACGCACCGCCATCGCCGCCCGCCTCGCCGACCAACACGCCGCCACCCCACTCCCCACCGAATAGACCCCCACCGTCGCCAGGCACGACGAAGCCCCGCCCGGACACGGTCCGAACGGGGCTGTAGGCACAGTGGGGCTACCGGATGACGTCTTCTGGGGTTGGCCCTGCACCGAGCAAGGTGGCGCAGTTTGGGCAGGCTTGCAGGGTGTATCCGGGGCCGCTGGTGGCCGGTATGAAGCCGACCGCCACGGGCGCTTCGGTCTCGTCGCCGCAGTGGTAGCAGGAGATGGCGACGTGCCCTCGGGGCCACTGATCGCCGACGGTGTTTGCGTGATCGTCCTGGTGACCCACGTCCCGTACGCACGGGAGACTACGGCGACCGAGGGTGGGCCCGTTGCCCCATCCTGGTTGCCGGGCGCCGCACGTGAGGATTCCGCGGAAGTGCTGGATGCAGTTCGGGCAGGCATGCAGCGTCATATCCGGGCCGCTGGTAGCAAGGACGCGCCCCACTGGCACCTGAAGTCGGGTCGGCAGTCCGCAGCGGTAGCACGGCGCCGCCTGGTCCGAGGGAGCCAGATCAAACCGGCGGTGAGCAGTCACGCGACGCTCCCCTCGATAGCGAACGCAGACACGGGGAACGGGGCGCCGTCGTACACGTAGGGGTAATCCACACCCATGGTGGCGAGCACTGCCGCACACCGCCGCTCCCGGATCACGTGCAGTTCGAGCGTGGTCTCGGCCCGCTGCCGGAAGAACTCGGCCGCCTCCTCCTTGGTCGGTCCCGTCCAAGGGCGGGACCAAGGGTTCACAGGGGCAGGCTCGGGGGTGGGCGCGGGTTGTGCTGCCAAGTAGGCCGCGGTGTGCCGACCGGGCCGGGGTCGGCGGGTCCACGGAAGTAAGGCGAGCACCCAATCAAGGGCGCGGGCGATAGCATCGCGCATACGTCGTTCAGCTCCCAATCAAGCTGTTGCGGCGAGCCCCGAGCGGACCGGGCCTAATCGGTCTCTCGGGGCGTTCGTGTTTCGAACGAAGGTAGAACAACGCATCTAACTCGTCTACCTGTCTAACTCGCCTACTGGTCTAAGTCGCCTAGATTCGGCCGCTTGTCTACGCTCGTCGTCATGCCTGAGCGCCCCAACGGTCCGCACGTCCCCTACGCCCCGTACATGAGGGTGCTGGAAGCGTTGACCGCGGACATTCGAGAGGGCCGTTACGGGCCCGGCGACCGCATCCCTTCCGAGTCCGAGCTCTGCGACCGGTTCAAGGTGGCGCGGGAGACCGCGCGCCGAGCGGTGCGGGTGCTGCGGGATCGCGGGCTCGTTGTCACAGAGTGGGGGCGTGGTTCGTACGTAGCTGGAGAACACAAGGACAAGTCGGCTGAGTAGCCGCGTGTGGGAGCCCGACCAGCGAGGCCGGTGCGGGCTCCAGCGCAGTCCGTAGATGCGTCGCTGTCAGTGGGGCACGGCGGCCGGACGGTGGAGGGCGGTAAGGCGGGCCGTTTCCTCCTCGCGGAAGTCCCGGACTTCGGCGCAGCGTTGACTCATCACGAATTCGCCCAGCGTCAGGCATAGGTCCATGCGTTGGATGCATACGCCGACCATGAAGGGGCCGTTTTGTGCGCGGTACATGCGTACGCCGTAGTAGCCCTCCTGACAGTCCCGGTCGTTGTTGAACCGGCACCCAGCGCAGGTCTCAGGCAACCGGACGGGGCGGATGCTCTTGGCGTAGAGCGTGCGGCCGTCGGGGAGCTGGTAGCGGGTGCGCTGGTCGGAGGCGCCGGCGGTGACGATGCGGCGGATGGGCACCGCTCCGAGGTGGTCGACGACCTCTTGCATGGCGGCGAGTGAGGCTCCGTCGTCCTCAAGGTTGACCAGCATCCGCACGGTGACGAGCCGTCCGTGCTCCTCGATGATGCGGAGCACCCGCGCAACGTGGTCGTGGTTCGGGATCACGATGTTCGCCGAGACCTTCACCCCGTGCCGGTCGGCGGCCTCGATCGTGGCGGCCAGTGCGTCCAGCTTCCGTGCTGCCAGCTTCGGGGAGGCCAGGCGCGGGGCCTGGACGGCGGCGAGTTCCTCCGGCGTGGTGCCGAACACGGATAGGTTGATGCGGTCGAGCCCGGCCGCGGCGCACTCGGGCAGTACGGCGGTTCCGTTCTCGCCGTTGCTGGTGAGTCCGACCGTCAGGCCGAGGCGGCGTGCGATGCGGATGAGTTCGGGCAGTTCGGGGTGGAGGGTGGGTTCCCCACCGGTGAAGTGCACCTCGTTGGTCGGGAGACTGCCGCGCACTGCCGCCAGGGCCAGGGCGAAGTCCGCATCGGCCTTGATGCGCTCGGGGAGGAAGTTGGCGCCGTTGGTGGTGAGGTAGATCGAGACCCGCCCGGAGCGCCCAGGTGTTCCGGTGAACTGCTCAGCATCTCGGCCGAGGTTGTCGGTAGTGACGGGCGTGCCTTCGTTGTGACAGAAGGTGCAAGCGAGTCCGCACGCGTCGATGATCTTGACGCGTAGGGTCCGATCCGGAACTACCGTGACGGGTAAGTCGTTTGGGTCGGTCTTGGTCATGGTTGCCTCCTGGCCGGCGGGGCCCGGCAGCCCCGCCGGCGGATGGTAAAGACGGTTAGATGAAGCGGAGTTCGTTGATGGAGTCGAGGTCGATTCCGTAGCGGGCGAACACCTTGGTCGTGTTCTCGCTCGTCAACTCATCCCGTGTGAGGGACAGGCGATCAGCGGCGGTCCACACCTGTTCTTCGGTGTCGCCCTCGATCTCCAGATAAGGCGGGATGCGCGGCCATGAGTCGATCTCCAGCCGCACGCCGTCCAGCAGCCAGGACGAGCGCCGGTTTTCCTGGTAGCTGCGGTGGGTGAGCCCCATGAGCCCGAGCAGAGCGTGTGTGTCCTCGAACGAGCCGACCGTCGTCTCGGTCTCCCGGGTGCCGTCGATGGCATCCGAACTGATCGTCTTCACACACAGGGTGACTGCGCCGCCGGAGTCCCGCAGGCGTACCCAACGGCCCGACACCGGGGGAACGGTGTCGTAGACATAGCGGCGCATCAGGCGCTCGCCCTGGAAACTCCCACCGGCCGCCTTGATGCGCTCGGCCATGGCGTCCGGGTCAATGCTCAACGCCTTCGCTTCGTACTCAACGATGTGCATGAATCTCCTTCTCGTATGCCGTGCCTTGCCCGACTGGGCAAGGGCCTGACGCGCTACAGCCTTGGGCCCCGGACTCCGGCCGGGAGGGAGTAGAAGCCGCGCACGAGCTTGCCGAAGGCTGGGAGGCCCATCTCGGCGCGGCGGGCGTCCAGGTGTTCAGGATCTTCAACTGCGAACGACCGCGGATCGTTTGCCCCGAGGCCGAGTTGAATTCCGTAAAGCTGCAGGCGGCTGAGTTCCGGTCCCGTCCGACCGTGGGCGCCACTCATCGCGCCGCCTCGATCTCATCCGGCGAGGTCGTCCACTCACGGCCGCCCTTCTCGGGTGCCAACCACGCCACCAACGGCGCGTTCGGCACCATGACCGGCAGGCTGTACGAGTTGACTTTCAAGTCCGGCGCGACAGCACGCAGGACCCCAACTCGATCACCGTGTGCGTGGTCGACGACCAGACAGCCGATCAGCGGGTGTGCCTGGTGCCCGAATCCCAGTGAGGCGGTCATCGTCTGCCCTCCAAAGTCACTGGGAGGCCAGCCGCGAGGGCGCACTCGGAGCAAACGGTGATGTCGACGCGGCCGGGTACGGGGATGGCGGGACGGGCAAGGGTGTAGCCGTGGTGACAGACGGGGCAGGCGTGCCCGGTGATCACGGGGACGGGCCACTTTTCCCGCGGCGGGATCACAATTCCTGGGGCGCTCACGGCAGGCCGCCGCTCTTCGCCTGGGGGAACCCGTCGGGCGGCATAGCCGCTTCGTCCAAGGTGAGGTTCACGTATTCGATCAGTGCCGGGCCGGTGAGGCTGCGTATGTCCGTGTGGTGCTCATGCTGTTCGATGGTGCAGCCGGACGCAGCATCGACCAGGCTCCGGCGGCGAGCACGGTCCTGGAGGGTGCGGCGCGGCGTGGTGGGCGTGGTCACGGGGTGCCTCCGTTCGCCTTTCGCTACTTTCACCATCCTGACCAGCAAAAAGGCCCCGAACTTTCACACTTGGTGAAAGTCGGGGCACACGCGCGGAGTTGGCTGAACTACAGCTCGACGCCAGCCCAAGTCGCGTAGCTGATCAGCGAGTCGGGGGCAGACCGGGCGGCACGCACGAGGGCGGCGACGGTCTCACGGACCGACGGGTGGTACTTGGCCTGCTGGGGTGCCGCCTTACGCGCCTTCAACAATGAGGCGAGGGCAGCATCGTTCTTGCCGGTCCAGAGTTGGGCGCGGGCGGTGTCAATCCAGTAATGCCCGATCCGGTCCCCCGGGAAGCCGTCGGGCAGGTGGACTTTCTTGGCTAGGCGTAGGGCGTCGCCCCACTTTCCCAACTCCACTTCTACAGCCGACGCGTGGATCGAGACGTTGGTCGGCCCGAACGACATCACGTGTCGGCCACGACTGAACTCGCCGACAACCTCGCCGGGCAGCATGGCGGCGAGGCGCTTTGCTTCGGCCAGAGCTTCGCGGGCCCGCGGGCCGTCGCCTTGGCGGGTGGCGAGGATCGCAGCACGCAGGTTCAGGTTCCCCGCCGCGCACACGGCCGCTTGGTCGCCAGCCGAGATGCCAGCAGCGATCTCGTCGCGGGCGGTGTCGATGATGCGCTGGCCCACCTCATGACGTCCGGTCGAAAACGTCGTCTGGGCGCGCATGTAGCGGTACAGGGCCATCAGATAGGGGTCCCCGGACCGTTGGGCGGAGTAGTCCATGCGGGCGAGCAGCAGCGCCCCAAGGTCGGTCAAGCCGAGGCCGTAAGCCACGTCGTGGGCGCCGCGGTAGACCTGGACGAGGAGGTGATGGGCCAGCTCGGCGTCCCGCCCGTCGAGGGTGGCGGTCGCCTGAACCAGTTCGTTGATCAGAGGCGGGGCGAACGATGCAATCTGCCCGAAACCGGCCGCCCGGCGCGCCTTCACCAGTGCCCGAACATCGGCTTCGATCTCGTCGAGCGGACGAACTGGCAGGTCCTCCAGGGGCATGTCCCAGTTGTCCAAGGCCGCCCGCAGGTCAGACAGTGGCCCGTCGAGCCGGTCATGGGAGTGGGCGAGGTGATCGGGCCGGCCGTAGAGCGTGTTCACGGACACGTCCATAGCGCGGGCGCAGGCGGCGACCATGTCCGGGGAAGCGGGCTTGAACCCACTCTCAACCTTCGTGAGCAAGCTGTAGGAGATGCCGGCCTTCAGGGCGAGGCCCCGCGCCGTGAGTCGGTTCAAGCGCCGGTACGCGGCGATACGCGCCCCCGTGCCAATGTCGGTGCCATTGGGCATGATGGACTCCGTTCTGACGTAGACACTCAGGACGGTACCCGCGCTGGTTGAGCCGGGACACACATACGGCCCGCTTCCGCGCGCACTCGGGGGCGGGCCGTCTCGCGTTCGGGCTGCGCGTCTTCTCACCCCTCCGGGCGGAGCATGGACGACCACCCTGAAGCGTTGCCAGTACTGAGGGGTTGACAGCGAGGGTTAGCAACCACCAATCCCTTCGCCGCGATCCTGCTCGGCGAGGGAGTCGACGGCCGGCTGTACGCCGCCGCGGAGTGGCGGCACGACTCCCGCGCCACGCATCGCAGCATGACGGACGCGCAGTACAGCGCCGCCGTGCGGACGTGGCTCGACGGCCTCGGCATCGTGCCCCAGTGGACGTTCATCGACCCGAGTGCGGCGTCGTTCTCAACGCAGATGTGGCAGGACGGGCACCCCGGCCTCGCCCGCGCCTCAAACGAGGTCGCCAACGGAATCCGATCCGTATCGAGCCTGCTCGCCGCCGACCGTCTACTCGTACACGAATCATGCGAGGGACTGCTCGCCGAACTACCCGGCTATAGCTGGGACCCGAAAGCCACCGAGCGCGGCGAGGACGCCCCCTTGAAGCTGGACGACCACTCCGCCGACGCGCTGCGCTACGCCGTGCACTCCACCGCGCACGAGTGGCGCCACCTGCTCACCGCACCAACGGAGGCCGCCGCATGACCGCCGTATGGCTGCACATGCCCGTAACCCTGACCGTCGGCGATCACACCGGCAACCTTGGAACGCTCACGATCGGCCCCGGCGATTCCGTCGGGCCTCGCCTTGCCGGCATGCTCCGCGACGTCGCCGCAGCATGCGAGGCCACTACCGCGGAAGGGGGCGGCAACGATGGCACTCCCTGACGCCAACACCCCTTGGCCGCCACCGCAGTACGCCCCCCTGTACGACGAGATGCGCCTCGACGATGCCTGGTACTCCGGTGACCGGCGTCGCCTTGCCACCGTCTACCAGGGGCAGCAGCGCCGCGAGGACGGCCGCCGCCGACTGTGGGGCCGCGGACGACCGCGGCCCGGCCATCACCACCAGGACGGTCGGCTACATGTCCCGCTCCCGGCCGACATCGCGACCACCTCGGCGGATCTACTGTTCTCTGAACCGCCGGTGCTCTCCGTCGACACCCCGGCCGCACAGGCGCGGCTCGACGAACTCACCGACGCCGACGGCCTCGCAAACACCCTGTTGGAAGCCGCCGAAGTCGCCGCCGCCCTCGGTGGTGTCTACCTGCGCGCATCCTGGGACACGGCTCTTGGGCCCCGGCCGATGCTTACCGCGGTCCACGCGGACGCCGCCGCCCCCGAATTCCGCTGGGGGCGCCTTACCGCTGTCACGTTCTGGCGTGAGCTGGTCTGCGACGGGGCCGCGGGCGGCACGGTGCTGCGGCATCTGGAACGGCACGAGGTCGGGCGCATCGTGCACGGCCTCTACCAGGGCACTCCCGACACCCTCGGCACCCGCGTGCCACTCACCGAACACCCGGACACCGCGGCCCTGGTCGACTCCCTCGGGCCCGCCGGGGACACCATCGAGACCGGCCTCGACCAGCTCACCGCCTCCTACGTCCCCAACATCCGCCCCAACCGCCGGCACCGCGGGTCGCCGTTCGGGCGCAGCGACTACCAGTCGGCGCACGACCTGTTCGACGCGCTCGACGAGACGTGGTCATCGTGGATGCGCGACATCCGCCTCGCCCGCGCACGCCTGATCGTCCCCGACGGGTACCTGCGCGACCACGGCCCCGGCCGCGGCGCCAGCTTCGACGACGACCGGGAAATCTGGCAGACGCTCAACATTCCGCCCACCGAAGCCGGCGGCGCGGGCATCACCTTGAGCCAGTTCGCTATCCGGGTGGACGAGCACGAGCGGACCGCCGCCACCATCACCCGGCAAGCTGTGCAGCTCGCCGGGTACTCCGCGCAGAGCTTCGGTATCGGTGACGAAACCGCCGCCACCGCAACGGAGGTGACGGCCCGCGAACGACGGTCGATGATCACCCGGGATAAGAAGGGCCGTTACTGGGGCCCGGCAGTCGCCGACATGCTGCACGTGCTTTTGCAGCTCGACCGCCAGTTGTTCACGCCCTCCCTCGTACCGGAACGGCCGCGGATCGCCTTCGGCGACTCCGTCTCTGAAGATCCGCAGTCTGTCGCCCAAACCCTGTCCCTGCTCCAGCAGGCGCAGGCTGTGAGCGTCGACACCAAGGTGCGCATCCTGCACCCCGATTGGGACGAGCACGCCACCGCCGCCGAGGTCGACCGCATCCTCACCGAGACCGGCCAGGCAGTACCCGACCCCTTGCAGGCCGGCGTCCTCGACTAGCTACCTTGCCCGGAAGATCACCCCGAGCAGCCTTTCCGCGCGCGCCCTGGTCTGCGGATCCGGGTGCGCCATAGCCATCGCGAGCAACACCGTAACGAGGGCGAAGAAAGGGCCGGAAACAGCGTAGATCTGTGCGTCGATTCCCATGCGCCGAACGCTACATGACACCCCACAAGACGCCCCTCTATTCACTAACCTACCTTTGGGGGTGAGACTGTTTAGTTTTAAGAGTCAAAAAATCGACGAACGCCCTGATCAGGCACTTTGATGGCTGCGGCGATCACTAATCCTGCCTTATAGCCTCACCCCCCATCTCATAGAAAGCCGTGACGCAAGTCACATTGGCCGTTTCCTTGTTTGTCACTGCTTAAAGGAAATTTCCAGGGGGTGATGCCGTGTCAATTCACCCCGGAATGGTCGAGGATCTGTCAGTCGGAGTGCGCGACCTGTACGCGGACGCCGAGCAGCGACTGCTCGGGATCATCGCGCGGCAGCTCGCCGACGGATACGAGGCGCCCGGATGGGCCACGGCCAAGCTGCGCGATATTCAGCCGTTGCGCCGTGCCGCGCAGGGCGTCGTCGATGAACTCAGCAAGGCCATGACCCTGGACGTGTTCGACGCGGTCGCCGAGGCGTACAACGCTGGCGCCCGCGCCGGACTAGTCGAGTTGGGCGCGCTGCACGATGTCGACGCCCGCCGGATCGCAGAGAGCACGCCCAACGCCCGCGCGGTCGACCGCCTCGCGCACGAAGCCGTCGACCGGGTCACCGCTACGCACCGCGGGATTCTGCGGGGCGTTGAGGACGGGTACCGGCAGGTGATCGCCGAGGTATCCGGTACGCCGTTGCTGGGTGTGGAGACACGTCGGCAGGCAACTCAGGCCGCCATGCAGCGGTTTGCCGACCGGGGCCTGCGCACGTTCGTCGACAAGGGCGGGCGCGCGTGGTCGATGACCTCGTACGCCGAAATGGCCGTACGAACCGCCGTCGGCCGGGCCGCGGTCGAGGCGCACGGCGACCGCCTGCGTGCTGCTGGCGTTGCCCTGGTGATCGTGTCCAACGCGCCCCACGAGTGCCCGCTGTGCAAGCCTTTCGAGGGCAAGGTGCTGTCCCTCGACGGCCCCGACGGCGCCCGGACAGTTGAGGTCGAGCACGCCGTCGAGGACGGACGGACCGTGCGCGTGCATGTCGCCGGATCACTGGATGAAGCCCGCCGGCGGGGGTTGCAGCATCCCAACTGTCGTCATTCGACCACCGCTTATCTGCCTGGGGTGACTCAGGCACCGGTAGAGCACTCCACCGACCCTGATGGGTACGAGGCCAGCCAACGACAGCGCGCGATCGAGCGCGGTATTCGCCGTTGGAAGAACCGCGCCGCCGCCTCGACCACCCCCGAGGGCAAGCGCGCGGCCGAGGCCAAGGTTCGGCATTGGCAGAAGCGCCAGCGCGAACACCTTGCCCGACACCCGGAGTTGATCCGCCGCCGCTACCGGGAGCAGCCCGGGGCGGGGAACATGCCGGAGCGCCGACCGCATCCGCCGCAGGATGCCGTCGAGGCGGCCCGCGTACGGTCCGGTGACCGTCACACGCTGGCGGAGATGAGCGACGACCAGCTCGGCGCCGCGCTGCGGCCCGGGGTCCTCGACGAGCACGACCGCGGCCGGATCGCGGCCGAGGCCGACCGCCGAGACCTCATGGCCGCCGCTTTCCCCGGCGGTCGACTGGCGCCCCACCTCGCCGGCCTGTCCGACGACGTCCTCACCGTAGCCATCCGGCACGCGCGACCCTCCGAAGTCGCCCGGATTGGCGCGGAGTTTGATCGGCGGTATCCGCCGCGGCCGGCGCCGGCCGCTAAGGGTGCGCAGAGCGTCGAGGGGCAACTCGCCGACCGCCGCGCCCTCGACGACGCCCTCGCGCCCGTCCCTGATCCGGACGACTGGGGCTGGCTCGCCGACGGCGCCGGCGACCGGTTCGCGGGCATGACCGCCACCGAGCGGTGGGTCGCCGAGCGCACCGAGGAGGCCGCGGCCGGCCGAGGCGCCTACACCCGTGCCCAGGTTCGGGAGATGTACCGGGAGCACGTCTACGCACAGTGGCAGTCCGCGGAGGATGCGTGCCGGGGCGTGCTGCTGTCGCGTGAGGCCGCCGCCGCTGGCATCGACCCCCTGTCGCTGTTCACAGGCCCGGCCCACGTCGCCTACGCCCGCGCCTCCGAGGAACTGCGCCGATGGTGGGCCGATCACCCGCGCACTACCCTGGCGGAGTACACCGAACAACTCACAGGCCAGCGCAGCACCGCCGCCGACATTGCGCGCAAGGCAAAGTCGGACCGTGACAACCGGCTGTAGGAGGAAAGACCTTGTCCCGCGCCGAACTTGTCCGCGCCCTGACCGAGGGCGCCGAGGCCGGCCGCGCCCGGCAGCCGGTGACCGTCTGCCCCTACCCGGCCGGCGATCTACGCCGTAGTGCGTGGGTCCGCGGCTACGCCAAGGCCCGTCCGCTGCCGGGCGAGGACGACGACGCGCAGTAGCGCAACACAGACACCACCCAAGGGGGCCTGCCTGGTGCGGGCCCCCTTTCGCATGCCCGAACGCCCGCCGGGAGCGGGCCCACTGCACCAGGAGTGCACCATGA
Source organism: Streptomyces sp. NPDC090442 (assembly GCF_044769405.1). NCBI lineage: Bacteria > Bacillati > Actinomycetota > Actinomycetes > Kitasatosporales > Streptomycetaceae > Streptomyces > Streptomyces sp. NPDC090442. The sequence goes on along the minus strand of NZ_JBIVXW010000099.1, from coordinate 12,133 downwards.
GCGACACCACCCCCAGCGCCGCCCCGGCCCCCGCCGAGGCCACCCCCAACACCACGCCGCCCTCCGCTGCCCCGACGCCGCCGGCCCCGTCCAGCGAGGGCGAGCAGGGCGACACGGCGGCGCAAGTCGCCCGCCTTGAGCATCAGCTCGCCGAGGCCCGCGCCGAGGCCGGCAAGAGCCGCGTAACCGCCAAGCAGCGCGCGGCAGATGAGGCCCGCACGCAGCTCGCGCAGGAGATCGGGCGCGCGCTGGGCCTGGTCGGCGACGAGGCCACGCCGGACCCGGCCGCGTTGACGCAGCAGCTCGCCGCCGAGCAGCAGCAGGCCCGGCAGGCCGCCGTCGAGCTGGCCGTGTACCGGGCCGCGGGCGCGGCCGGCGCCGATCCCGACGCACTGCTCGACAGCCGCCAGTTCGCCACCCTCGCCGCCGGCCTCGACCCCGCCGACACCGCTGCCGTTCAGGCCGCGATCACCGACGCCATCAAGACCAACCCGCGGCTGGCCGCGGCCCCGGCTACCCCAGCCCGCAGCGGCAGCGAATTCCCCGGCGCGCCGGCCGCGCCGCAGCGCCCCGCCAGCCTCCGCGACGCCATCGCCGCGCGCCTGAACCCCTAACCCTGGAGCCCCCATGGCTATCACCCTCGCTGACGCCAAGCTGAACACGCAGGACGACATCGATCTGACCGTGATCGATGAGTTCCGCAAGTCGAGTTGGCTGCTCGACAACATGACCTTCGACGACGTCGTAAGCCCCGCTGGCGGCGGCGCCACGCTGACCTACGGCTACACCCGGCTCGTCTCCGAGCGCGGCGCGGCCTTCCGTCCGCTGAACACCGAGTACGGCACCGAGCAGGCCAAGCGCACCCGTGCGACCGTCGACCTGTCCGTGTTGGGTGGCGCGTTCGAGATCGACCGTGTCCTGTCCAACCTCGGCCCGGCCGCCACCAACGAAGTCACCTTTCAGATGGGGCAGACGATCAAGTCGGCCCGGGCGTTCTTCTCTGACCAGGTCATCAACGGCACCCGCAACACCTCCACCGCGACCGGGTTCGAGGGTCTGTCGAAGGTGCTGGCCAACTCCAGCACGGAGTACAAGGCCCCGGCCGACTGGTCCACCCCCGCCGACCAGGCCGCGGCGCACAACGCGCTCGACTCCCTCGACGAGTTCCTCGGCCTGCTCGACGACACCCCGAGCGCGCTGCTGGGCAACAAGAAGACCATCGCGCGTATCCGGTCGCTTGCGCGCCGGGCCGGGTACTACAGCCGCAGCGAGAACGCGTTCGGGCAGACGGTCGAGTCGTACAACGGCATCCCGTTCATCGACCTGGGCGCCAAGTCCGGCAGTGCCGACTCTGTGATCGGTATCGACACCAAGACCGGCACCACTGACCTCTACGCGGTCCGACTGGGGCTCGATGCCTTCCATGGTGTCTCGACCGTCGGCGGCGGCCTGGTGCGTCAGTGGCTCCCCGACTTCTCCACCGCCGGCGCCGTGAAGCGCGGTGAGGTCGAACTCGGCCCCGTCGCCATCGTGCTCAAGTCCACCAAGGGCGCGGCGGTTTGGCGCGGCATCCAGGTCAACTCGACCACGCCGGCGGAGTGATGTTGCGCCGCCTGTACGCCACGCCCGAGCAACTTGCCGCCTACCTTGGCGAGGCGGCCCCGGACGGCGCCGAGCGGCTGCTCACCCGCGCGTCCGAGGACATCGACAGTGCGCTGCTGACCGCTGTGTACGCGGTCGACGAGGACGGCGACCCGCTCGACGCCCGGGTGCGCGCCGCGCTGGCCGATGCCGTGTGCGCGCAGGTCGAGCACTGGCTCGCCACCGGCGACGACGGTACCGGCGCCGGCGGCATCTGGAACTCAGTCAGCATCGGCCCGGTGTCCCTGTCGGGGCGGTCCGGGCAGCCGCCGGCCGCCGGCGGTGTCGAGCTGGCGCCGCGCGCCGGCCGCGCCCTGCGCCGAGCCGGGCTAGAGCCGGGGGTGGTGTGGCCGTGGTGACTCGCGTACCGGCGGTGCTGCTGCGGCATCGCGTCACCGTCGAGCCGTACCTCGGCGCCGGAGCGTACGGGCCGACGTACGGCCCGCCGACGGCGGTGCGGGCCCTGGTCTCCGACCGGCCCCAGATGACCCGCACCCCCGACAGCCGCACGGCCCAGGCCACCGCGACCGTGATCGCCGACCCGGAGATCGAGTGCCCGGTCGGTAGCCGCGTGACGCTCCCCGATGGGCGCACCACCACCGCAATCACCGTCGCCCGCCACACCGCTCCGGGGTTGCCGGTGCCTGCCTGTACGGAGGTGATGTGCCAATGAGCCCCCGCGTCCGCTGGCGGGGCCCGGCGGTGATCGCGGCGACGCGCACCGCGGCGGCCCGCGGCATGCTGCTAGCAGCCGAGCATGTACTCGGCGCGTCCCGCCAACGCGTGCCAATCGCCGAGGGCGTACTCGAACGCTCCGGCGCCGCGAGCGTGGACACCGGCCGGCTAACCTCCGCCGTGTCCTACGACACCCCGTACGCCGTGCGCGTCCATGAGGACCTGCGCACCCGGCATTCTCCCGGGCGTTCGGCGAAGTACCTCGAATCCGTGCTGCCCGAGGAGAGTGGCACGGTGCAGGCGTTGATCGCCGCGCAGATCCGGCGGGCCCTGTCATGAGCTACACCGCCGACCTGCTCGACGGCCTCGCCCGCCTGCTCGCCGAACACGGCGTCGCCACCTACCGACCCGATGGCCAGTACGCCCCAGGGGATACCGCGCTCACGATCGCCACGGTTCCGCCGGCACCGGATCGCGTCATCTGCCTGACCGCCTACCCGGTTCAGGACTCCCCCGCCCTCACCGACTGCACCACCGGCGTACAGGTACGCACCCGCGCCGGGGCCGATCCCCGCGAGGTCGACGCCCTCGACGACGCCGTGTTCGACGTGCTGCACGGCTCTGGCCCCCACACCTGGGGGGCGGTGCGGGTGCAGCTCCTCTACCGCACCGCGTCGGCCCCGATCGGCGCCGACGACACCGGCCGCATGGAGCGGTCGAGCACGTACTACGCCCGCGCGCACCGCGCGGCCCAACACCTCGAATAGGAGGCCGCTTTGAGCACCCCAACGCCGCCGGCCGAGACCGTGACCGCACTCGCCCGCAGGTACCGCCTTGAGTTGGACACGGGCAAGGACGGCACCGCCGCATGGGCCGTCATCCCCGGAATCACCGAGTTCACGCCCAAGGTGGAACCCACGCAGCAGGACGTCACGACGTACGACGCCGAGGGCTGGTCGGAGCAAGCCGTGACCATGCTCGCGTGGTCGGTCGAGGTCACCCTCGCCCACCGCGCCCACCCCACCACCGGCCGATTCAACGCGGCACAGGAAGCGCTCCGGCGGGCGTCCATGTCGTTCGGCGCGGCTTCTTACGTCCGCGTGCGCTACTACGACCGCAACGGCGCCCCGGACGCCCAGGAAGGGACTGCCCTGGTCACCTGGGAGCCCGAGGGCGGCGGCCCGGACGAGGTCGACACGATCAAGGTCACGCTCACCGGTAGCGGGCCACTGGTCGAGATCCCCAACCCGGTCGCCGACGGAGGCGCACCGGTCGAGCCGAAGTCACAGAAGGTGGTGAACTGACATGGGTTTCCGCGCACTTGGAGCACTGCTCGACGACTCCCTCGAACTCCCCGTTGGCAAGCCCGGTCAGGAGCGCATCTACCGTGTCCCTGCACCCTCGGCGGAAACTGGCCTGCGGGTACAGCAGCTTGTGACCGCGGCTGGCCGGGCAGCCGATGGGGGCGAGGTCGATGCCGATCTCGTCGCCGATGCCGAGGAGCGCGACCTGTACGCCGACGTTCTCGGCACCGCCTACGCCGACCTGCTCGCCGCCGGTGTCACCTGGCCCGTGCTCAAGCACTGCGCGATCACTGCCATGGTGTGGATCGCGCAGGACAAGGAAGCGGCCGAACGCTTCTGGAATGCGGCCGGCGACCCTTCTCGACTGGCCCCGAATCGAGCGGCGCGGCGCCGGTCGGGCGGGGCGAACTCGACCCGGAATCCGGCCTCTACGAGTGGTACGAGTACCCGGACGGCACCGGCCCGCGCCGAGGGCCGCAAGCGTCACTGACGTGGGCACACATCCTTGACCAATGGCCGCTGGTCGAGGCTGACCTACACCAGACGTACGGCATTGACGTCTGCGCCCCGGGGCTGCTTCAAGAGCGTTCCTGGCGCTGGTTGCGTGTTCGCATCCTGGGCCTTTTGTCGACAGAGTCGCGCCTCGCCCGGGCGCTCACCCCCGAACCTACCCCCACCGCCCCGCCGGGCGGAACACTCCCCCGGAGGTGAGGACATGGCACTGCGCGTCGGCGAATTGTTTGCCAGTCTCCGCGTGGACGACTCCCAGTTCCGCGCCCGAATGGCCACGGCACAAGGGCAGCTTTCCAGCGCCGGACAGACCGCGGCCCGCGTGGGCGGCGGGATGTCGAAATGGGTCACCGCCCCGCTGGTGGGCGTGGCCGCTGCTGCGATCAAGACTGGCGGAGATTTCCAAGCCAGCATGAACCGCGTCAAGGCCGTGTCTGGCGCGACAGGTTCGCAGTTCGCCGACCTCGAAAAGCTCGCCAAAGAGATGGGGTCGACGACCCAGTACAGCGCGAGCGAAGCCGCGGACGCCATGGGGTACATGGCCATGGCCGGTATGAAGTCCAAGGACATCACCCAGGCCCTACCGGGCGTGCTGAACCTCGCCGCGGCCGGCAACATCGCGTTGGCGGACGCCGCCGACATCGCAACCAACGTCCTGTCTGGCTACGGGCTTCAGACGAAGGACCTCGCCCACCTCAACGACGTTCTCGCGAAAACCTTCACGTCCACGAATACCGACATGAAGATGCTCGGCGAGAGCTTCAAATACGTCGCGCCCGTGGCCTCAAGTGCAGGTCTGGCGATCGAGGAGACATCGGCCGCAATCGGCATGATGGGTAACGCGGGCATCCAAGGGTCCGAGGCCGGTACCGCGCTGCGTGGTGCTATCGCCTCGCTGCTCAAGCCGACCGGTGACACCGAGAAGATCCTCAAAAAGCTCGGTGTGAGCGTCGTCGACAGTCACGGCAAGCTCCGGCCGCTCGTATCCATCGTCGGCCAGCTCGAAAAGGCCGGCGCGTCGACGGCGGACATGATGGGTATTTTCGGCGTCGAGGCCGGGCCCGCCATGCAGGCACTCGTAACGCAAGGCTCCGGAGCGCTCAAGAAACTCACCAAGGATCTGAAGAACTCCGGCGGCACCGCGAAGAACATCGCAGATGTCCAAATGGAGGGTTTCAACGGCCAGATGAAGGGGTTGCAGTCCGCGGTCGAAGGACTCATGTTGGCCATTGCTGGCTCGGGGATTTTGCAGTGGGCAACCACCTTCGCGGAGAAACTGACCGCGCTTGCGTCGAAGCTGTCGCAGACCGATTCCGGGCTCCTGCGGACTGGCACCGTCGTGGCTCTGGCGGCTGCCGCGCTCGGGCCGCTTGTCATCGCCGTTGGCAAAACCATGTCGGCGCTCTCTAGCTCGCTGTCCACCATCGCCAGCTTTGCGCGGGGCACTGTGAACGCGGCGAGTGCCATCGGCCGCATGGCGGTCGCCGCCGGCACCTACGCCGCACGCATAGCCGTGGTAACCGCCCAGTCCGTTGCCGCGGGTGCGCGTATGGCTGCCTCGGCAGCAGCGACGGCCGCGCGGGTCGTGGCCGGATGGGTACTCATGGGGGCGCAGGCCCTCGCCCAGGCCGCGCGCATGGCTGCCGCGTGGGTGATGGCCATGGGCCCCGTCGGCTGGATCATCACCGCCGTGGTCGGCCTGGTCGCGCTCATCGTCGCCAAATGGGATGCGATCAAGTCGGCTACGGCTGCCGCGTGGGGCTGGATTTGGAACAAGATCAAGGGCGTTGCGCAATTCCTGGTCGACCTGTTCCTGAACTTCACTCTCCCCGGCCTGATCATCAAGCATTGGGACTCCATCAAGGCAGGAACGGTTCGCGTATGGACCGCCATTGTCGACTGGGTGAAGCAACTCCCCCGGCGCATCGTCGACTTCTTCCTGAACTGGACCCTCGTCGGGCTGATCATCAAGCACTGGTCAGCGATCAAGGACGGCACACAGCGCAAGGCCGGCGAGATGCTCGACTGGGTCCGCGGCCTGCCTGCGCGCATCGTGTCGTACTTCGGGAACTTCGGTTCGATGCTTTACGGCAAGGGCCGTGACCTGATCGTGGGGTTGTGGAACGGGATCAAAGCCATGGGCTCATGGCTGCGCAACACCCTCATGGGGTGGGCAAAAGACTTGATTCCGGGGCCGATTGCCCGTGCGCTGGGCATCCATTCACCCTCGCGCGTCATGCGCGACCAGATCGGCCGGCACATCCCCTCGGGCATCGTCGAGGGCATCAAGGCCGGCGCCCCCGCGGTCGACCGCACCATGCGGTCGTTGGTCTCCGTCCCGTCCGCCCCGCAGCTCGCCACAGCAGGCACCACGCCCACCAACCCAACGTCACAGACGGGGGGTTGGGGTGCGTCGGTTCACATTGAGAACTGGCACGCCGGCGGGCAATCCGCCGACCAGGTCGCCGCGTCGCTGGCGTGGCAGATGAAGGGCAGGGGGTGACCAGGCATGCCTGTGGGTGATCTGGTCACCCTCCCCGGACACATCCAGTACGGCGACTTGCTGCTCGGGCCCGGCACGGCGGTGCGCTGGCGAAAGTTGACCGGGTGGGAGGACTCCCCGGGCGTCGACTCCGGCACGGTGCCGCGGTCTGGCGCGCACGGGGCGATCCCTGGCCGGCTGCTGGCCCAGCCTCGCACGATCACGGTCGACGGTGTCGTGCTGCGCACCTCGCCCGGCGTCATGACCGCGGCAGTACGGGAGTTGGGCGCGCACCTGGCGCTCCGTGACGACGAGTTGCCGCTCGTGGTGTGCCTCGACGACGCCCCGCCGCTGCTGACCTACGCCCGGTGCCTGCGGCACTCCATACCCGTCGACACCGGATACCGCATGGGCACCGTCGTTGGTGGCGCGATTCAGTTCGAGGCCAGCGACTCTCGCCGTTACAGCCTGATCGAGCAGCGCGCCGAAATCCGGCTGCCGGCCGCCGAACCGGGCCTCGACTGGCACCTCGACCCCGGGCCCGAACACCTTGGCTGGCCGCTGGACTTCGGGGCGCCTGGCTCGACCGGCACCACCACCGCCACCAACGACGGCACCACCGACGCCCACCCCCTGATCACGTTCCGAGGCCCGGTCTACCGGCCCAGCCTCACCAACCTCGCAACCGGCGACGTGATCGAGTACGACCTCGCCCTCGCCGACGGCGACGAGCTGCTCGTCGACACCGCGGCCGGCACCGTCATGCTCAACGGCACCGCCTCACGATTGGGTGCCGTGACCGGCCGCTCGGTCCCCGAGGAAACGTTCACCCTGCGCCGCGGAACAACAGCACTGGCGTTCCGCGCCGCCCCCGGATTCGCCGACCCTCGCGCTACCGCTGTCCTGCGGTGGCGCTCGGCCTACTGGTAAGGAGCAACCCCTGTGACCGTGCGCGCCGCATGGCTGCTGCCCACCGGGCAGACCCGAGAAGACACCCGCCTCGCGCCGCTCGGCACGATGGCGCCCACCTCCGAACTCGCCTCGCGAGATGGCGTGATCGCCGGCGGAAACCCGCTTGGCGCTTCCGGTGTCGGCCCCATGCAGGTCCAGATCGGCACCGGCCGCGCCCTGGTCCAAGGCACCACACCACAAGGCGCGTATCCGGTTGCGGTGACCTCGCCGGAGACGCTGACGCTCGCCGACGGCGACCCCCAGTACGGCCGCGTCGACGCTGTCGTGCTGCGGGTCCGCGATGGGCTGTACGACACCAGCGAGGAGACCTTCGCCGCCGTCGAGGTCATCCAAGGCACCCCCGCGGCGTCCCCCGCCGGCCCTGCCCTGCCGCCGGCTGCTTTGCGTCTGTGGGAGGTGAGTGTTCCCGCCGGCGCGTCCGCGGGAACGGGTGGCATCAACTGGGGCTCCGCGCTGGCCGATCGGCGCCGGTACACCGCCGCGTATGGCGGGATCATCCCCCGTGGCTGGGGCCTGTCGTTCGCCGGCGCCTACGACGGGCAGTACCGCGACACCGGCACCGGGCTGGAGCGCTGGGACGGAGACGGCTGGAGCAGCGTGGCGGAGCGCCATTACGTCGCTGTCCGCAAGGATGACACCTACAGCCTGTCGGCGAACCGCTACACCCCTCTGCGGTGGTCCGGCGTCGATGCGCGGTCCGACGCCTCGATGTGGACGTCGTCGGCCCCCTCCCGGCTCGTTGCTCCCGTGGCAGGGCTCTACACCGCCTACGCACAGCAGACATGGCCGGGCGGCGCCGAGCAGGCGCGCGTCCTGATCGTCAAGAACGGCGGCGCCCGCGAATGGCACGCCTCGTTCGTGGCCCGGTCCAACGGCGGACAGGGGCACGCCGCGGCCCTCCCCCTCGTGTTGAAGGCCGGCGACTACATCGAAATGAGCCTCTACACCGCGACGGCGTTGACCAACATCCCCGGGACGTACAGCGTCGCCGCACTGCGGTGGGAGGGCCCGGCATGACACCTACCTACCGCGTGTTGCTGTGCGACCTGCGCACCGACCAACTCCTCGACGCCGTCCCCGTATCCGGCCTAAGTTTTGACGACTACATAGGCAAAGCCGGATCACTACAAGCCACCATTCCCCTGCCGAATGCGGCCCTCGCCGCCCGTGTCCGCGCCGCGCTGGTGCCTGGTCGCACCGCGGTGTGGGTCGAGCGGGGCCGGAAAATCTGGTGGGGCGGCGTCTTGTGGACCGCAAGCATTCAAAGCAGCGACCGCGGGTTTCTCTCCGCGCAGATCCAGGCCGGCACCTGGGATACTTACCTTGATCACCGCCTGCTCTACGACACCCAAGAGGCCCGAGGCGTCGACCAGTTCGACATCGCACGGCGCCTGGTCGACTACGTCCAGAACACCCCCGGCGGTGACATCGGCATCACCTACGGCACGGAACTGTCCGGCATGCCGCGGGACCGCGTCTACAGCCGCTACGACCTACCCACCGTCCGGGACCTGATCGACCAACTCTCTCGGGTCGAGGGAGGGTTCGAGTGGCGTATCGCGTCCTACCGTGACCCGGAATCCGGCCGACGCGTCAAGCGGCTGCAACTCGGCTCCCCCACGATCCGCACCGGCACCAGCGACATCGTCCTCGACCACCCCGGCCCGGTCATGTCCTACACCTGGCCCATGGACGCCAGCGGGCAGGCGAACGCCTGGCAGTGCCGCGGCTCCAGCGACAACACAAACCAAGTCGAGGAATCCGTGCCCCTGGTGTCTGACCTGCTGGTCGACGCCGACGCGGTCACCGCCGGCTGGCCCCGCCTCGACGGATCGAGCGACTACTCGACCGTGATCGAGAAACCCACCCTGAACGCACACGCACGGGCCGACTGGAACGCCGCCCGCACCCCGCGCACCATCCCAGAAATCACCGTGCACATGGGCCGCGCGCCGCTGTCTCCGGCTCTGCTCGGCGCCACCATCCGCCTGCGCATCCGCGACCTGTGGTGGCCCAACGGCCTCGATGCGCGATACCGCGTCGTCGGCATGGCCATCACGCCACCGGAGCGCGGGCAACCCGAAACCGCGAAGCTGCTTTTGGAGGCGCCCTGATGGCCGCAGTACCTCTTGATCTGCTCGACCGCATCCGCGCACTAGAGCGGCAGGTCCGCGAACTGGCCGGCCGCGCACAGACACGGCCCGCCATGACCCAGATCAACCACGGAGCCGTGGTCATCGGTGAGGGCGGCAGCCTCGACGTCCGCGCCCCCGACGGCGACCAGGTGCTCGGCGTCGGCCAGTTCCCCACCGGCCGCTACGGCGTGAGCATGGCCCGCGAGGACGGAACCGGCGCTGCGCTGGAAGTCGGCGGCAACGACACCACCGCATCCCAGATGATCCGCCTGTTCGCCCGCGCCGGGTACCCGGAGCCGATTGTGATGGATGACGCGCACGCCGACGGCTACCTCGGCCGCCCGTGGGTGCCGATCCCGCTTGCCCCCAGTGCCCACGTCACTGCCGCCGACTGGACCAGCACCCACGCCGGCAGCATCCGCACTCAGCACGCGGTGATCGCCGCGCAGTGGTCCCTCTACGCCCCGGCCGGCACCACCGCCGAGGCCCGCCTCGCCCTCAAGCGCGGCGACACGCTGACGCAGATCGGCGACACGATCACCGCGACCGGCGGCAAAGAAGTCTTCGCCGCGCAGCGCATCACCCCCAGCTCCCACGGCCTATCTCACGGCGATGTCGCCGGCCTGCTCATCCAGGCCCGACGCACCGCCGGCACCGGCACCGCCGCCGCCTGGTGCCAAGGCATCTGGGGAACCAACACCGCCAACGCCAAGGAAGCCAACTAAACCCGTGCTCCCCGACTCCATTCCTACGGTCACCGTGACCGCCCGCTACCTCTCCCCCGACGGACGGCCCCTCTCCGGCAGCGTCGTCTTCCGCGCGCCGGCGCAGCTCACGTTTCCGGCCGCCGACGTCATCCTCGGCGGGCCCGTCGTCGCCACCCTCGACGCGCAGGGCCAGATCAGCGCGACCCTGCCGGCCACCGACGCGCCGGACATGGTCCCCGACGGCTGGTCGTACACCGTTACCGAGCAACTCGGGGGCATACCGGCCGGCCGCTCGTATCAAGTCCTGCTGCCCGCCGAGCAGCCGCACGTCGACCTCGCCGACATCGCGCCGACCGACCCCGCCAAGCCGACCTACGTTGCGGTGCGGGGCGCGTCGGCGTACGAGGTGGCCGTCGCCGCCGGGTTCGAAGGCGACCCGGCCGACTGGCTCGCGTCCCTGGTTGGCCCTCGCGGTCCCGAGGGAGACCGCGGTCCGATCGGGCCCCAGGGCGAACCAGGCCCCCAAGGCGCACGCGGCGGACAAGGTACCCCGGGGGCAGACGGCCGGGTGCAATCCGTCAACGGCCAGGCGACCGCCGAGGTTACGCTCACCGCCACCGACGTCGGAGCGGTCCCCACTACCGCGGCCGGCGCCCCGGGTGGCGTCGCCCAGCTCGACGACAACGGCCGCGTACCCGCCACCCAACTCCCGCCCATTGGCGGCGCCGTCGCGTCAGTCAACGGCAAGACCGGCGCCGTACAGCTCAACGCGGACGACGTCGACGCGCTGGCCACCAGCACACGCGGCGCGGCCGGCGGTGTGGCCGCACTCGACGCGGCCGGCAAGGTCCCCGCCGCCCAACTCCCGTCCCCCACCGCCCCGGTACTGCCCGGCACGTGGGTGCCCGACGACTACGGCCTGCGCGCATGGTCCTATGACCTCGGCGCCTGCTCCCGGACTCCCGGGGACATGCCCAGCGAGGCCGGACGCCTGTACCTCGTCGGCGTCCCCCTCCGAACCCCCGCCACGATCAGCCGTGTTGCCGTACACGTCATGGGCTACGACAAGCCCAACAGCACCGTGTCCGCCGCGTACCTCGGCATCTACGACAAGAACCTCGCCCGTGTCGCGCAGACCGGGAACGTGACCTCGTCGCTTCCCGAGACCCACAACATGGGTGGGCAACTCGCCACCTTCAACTTGTCGACGCCGGTCAACCTCGCCGCCGGCAGCTACTACGTAGCGATCCTGATCAAGGGCACCGGAACGGCCGTTCCCTACCTCGCCGCAACCAACTGGAATGCCAGCGCGACGATTTCCGGGGCGCGGGCCGCGGACATCAACGGCGTGCATCGCTGGCTCCAGACCAGCTCGGCCACGCACACCACGTTGCCGGCCGCGCTGCGGCTGACCGACATGACCGAGGGATCGACCTGCTATTGGGCCGCCCTCGGCTAACCACCACCCACCCACACGCCCGAGCGCACCGCGCCGGGCGTTTCCTCATGCAAGCAAGGAAGACACCACATGACCGTGAGAGGCGTCGACGTCTCCTCCTACCAGTCCGCGGCGTACAGCACCACGGGGCTCGACTTCGCGTTCATCAAGGCCACCGAGGGCACGTCGTACATCAACCCCCGCCAGTCCGCCCAGGCCGCCCAAGCCCGCCGAAACGGGCTCGTCGTGGGCTTCTACCACTTCCTGTG
>NZ_JBIVXW010000098.1:0-26448 GCF_044769405.1 Streptomyces sp. NPDC090442 | reverse complement strand
ACAGCACAGTCCGCTCTTCCGGGGTATCTTCCCGAATCCGCGAAACCCACGCCGGGGTGGGCGAGTTCGCGATGCGCTTCACCTCCACGCCGCGCGGCGCCCGGCTGGCCCGCCGGCTGTCGTCGCACCGTCTCGACGAGTGGGGGTATCCCTACGACGGCGAGATCAACGAGGTCGTGACCGCCGTCGTCGGGGAACTCGCCGCCAACGCCGTACGCCACGGCCACGTCCCGGGACGGGACTTCGCGCTGTGTCTGACGGTGTCCCGCGCCGGCGACGTCCTCCGCTTCCGTGTCGAGGTGTCCGACACCCGAAGCGAGCGCCTGCCCGTCGTCGGCGCGGACGGAGAGGGTGGAGAGGGTGAGGCCGGGGCAGGGGCAGGGGAGCGTGGTGTGCTCGCGGAGAGCGGGCGGGGGCTGCTGATCGTCGGGCGCCTCGCGGACCGATGGGGCGTTGTGCCGCGGCCGGGTGGCCCGGGGAAGACCGTGTGGGCCGAGTGCGTCGTCGGGGCGGGTAGGGCGAGGAGCTGAGGCGGCGGGTCCAAGTCGACGCGACCCGGCGGGAGTTGGCCGGAGACGACGACAGAGCCGCTGCGTCGCCGACCCGGGCGGTCGAAGTGCAGCGGCTCTGCGGGGGAAGCGGCAGGGGCTCAGCCGAAGACGTCCTCGACGCTGCCCTTGACCTTCTCCTTGACGGCGTCGGTGGCTCCCTGATGACGGGTGGCGGCACCGCCGGTGCGGGCGTCGACCTGCTTCTGGGACTCGTTCAGGCCGCGGTCGGTGAGGTCCTTGCGGGCGTGGTCGATATACGTCTTGGGGTTGGTGAGATCGTCCGCACCCTCCTTGACGCCCTTGACGTATTCGCCGGCCTTGTCCTTGGCGATGTCGGCGGTTTCGTCCAGCTTGATGCCATCGCGTTCACCGAAGTGGGTTTCGATGGTTTGCTGGGCGATGTTCTGGCCCATCTCCTTGCCGGCTTCTTTGGCCTTCTCCTTGGCCGCGTCGACGACCTTTTCCTTGACGGTTTCCTTCACCGTCTCCTTGACCTGCTGCTTGGCGTAGTCGGTGACGACCTTGCGGGCCTCCTTGGAGACCGCCTTCTTCGCCAACTTCTTGATGGCGTCCATGGTGGCGTGTTCCATGGCCTTGGTCGCCGCCTTCATGACCTCGTGCTTGATCTTGTCGAGGATCTGGCGAACGATCAGCCGGGTCGCCTGGGTGGCGCCGGCCGCGGCGAGTTCGGACGCCCCGAAGGTGAAGGGGGCGGCGGCCTGTGCCGCGATGATTTCGGCGGCCAGCATGACGAGTTGGACGATGACCGCGATCTTGCCGGCGACTACGGCGATGGCCGCCGCGTCGAACGCGTCGGCGATGATTCCGGCGGCCTCCGCGGCGTCACGGAGATAGTGGTCCCCGGAGCTGCCGCCGGCGCCGCCACCACCGAATGCGCCCCATTCCTTGCTGAAGCCCTCGATGGCGTCACCGGCGTTGGCGGAGACGACCTGATTGGCGGCCAGCGAGCCCTGCTCTTGCGTCTGGTTTACCGATTCGGCGAAGTTGCGCCAGATCTGGGCGCATTCGTGGAGCTTGTCCTCGTCGGCGCCCGGCCAGTCGTAGCCGAGGAGGTTCAGCACCCAACTGACCTCGCTTGGCAGTGTCAATGCCACGGTGTGTGTCCCCCGCGCGGTGGTAGTCGATTGTTATGGAGAGGGAGCGAGCGGAACGGGGGTGCGTCAGATCTGCGGGCGGCCGGCCGCGCTGATGGTGTGGATGCCCTGCTCGTCGGAGTCGGTGTACGAACGGGCCATGGTGTCGAGGTTGTGACCGATGCCTTCGAGGCGCTCACCGAGGGAGTCCATCGACGTGAACATCCCGTCCCGGACGGGGACGTAGATCGTGTCGAAGAGATCGCCGAAGTCGCAATCCTTCCACGGGCTTTCCATGGCCTTGAGGTCGTCCTGGAGTTTCTTCGACGCCTTGGTGAAATCGGTGCCGATCTGGACAAAAGCGTTTCCCTGCGTCCGCAGGACGTCCGGGTCTACGTCAAATTCCTGGCCGGCCATCATCGCCCCCGTCTTTCAGGTGCACTCCGCACCCTGCTCGTCACGCCTAACGGTCTCACATTAGGCGATCTGCGTGGCGGCATGTCAAGGCACCCGATGCGGTCATCGCCGAATCGGGGGACGGGGGGTAACGGCGCCTGGAATTTGGTGAATTGGGGCGTCGGGGGCTCTGTCAGGAACTCGTGGAATCGGTGAATCGTGGGGCGAAAGGGTGGTGAGCGTGATCAGGGCGTGAGGGTGCGGTGGACGGGTGGTGTGCCTGCGTCCGGATATACCGTCCAAGATGGGCGGTGGCGGCGTCAACGGCGTGCGCGTCAAAGTGGCGACAAGGAGCCCCGAGTGTCCGTCCCGTAGCATTTCCGTTCATGGACATACCCGACGCGACCGACAGCGGTCAGCCCGATCGGCGCGATGAGCCCCTCCCGGAGAGCGAGGACGAGGGCGAGGTCGAGCGCGGGAGCCGCACCGGACTGACGCCGCGTCAAGCGCGGGTCGTACGGGTCGCGTTGGCCTCGACGATGATGGCCGCGATGGCGGTGCTGCTCGTGTTGCGGTTGGCGTCCCGCGGGTCGGTGTTGGTCGTCGGGGTGTACGGAGCGGCGCTCGTGCTCTGCGGGGTCGTCATCGAACTCGCGCGTAACGGGCGTACGCGGCTGGGTAGTTGGCTGCTGGGCGTCGGGCTGGCCGCCGCGTTGGCGGCGGACTGGTTGCTGTTGCCCTGAGAGGCCGGGGCCCGGGGTACGGATGAGGGCGGGGAGAGCCGTCCCTGAACGTCCGGGCTCGCAGGGGCGGAACCACGGAGGGCTGCGGTGGAGTCATCCTCTCCTGATACAAGTGAGACCGGTGTGTCGAGATCCGAGGAGTTGTCGTGTGGTTCGGTAGGCGTCAGAAGGTGCAGGGGTTCGGAGCCGTGGTGCTGGCCATGTCCTTCGCGCTGGCGGGGTGCGGGACGAGTGCGAAGCAGAGCGCCGAGGGCGCCCTGCCACCGGCCGACAGCATGCCGACGGAGCTCAAGACCGTGACCAACAAGCCGTCCAGCACGCTGCCTCCCAAGAAGTGCAAGTCCACCGCGGACCGGCCCTCGGGCTGGTGTGACAGCGCCGTGGCGGGCAGCCATGTCGCGTACGGGAACACTGACCGGAGCAAGCGGGCCGTCTTCGACGCGGTCGCGTACCACAACGACACCGCGGCCAAGAAGGCGTTCCGGAAGTGGAAGACCTTCGTCGAGGGCCACGCGTCCAAGTACCGGGTCCTGAACGGCGACACGTTCGGGTCCGACAGCGTGGCGTTCGTGGGTACCACGGGGGCGAGCCGGGACGACCAGGGGGCCGTTGTCCTCGCGGGCTCGTTCGTCGGCACGGTGGACTACCTCGGCAGCGGCAAGCAGGACGCCGTCGACGCCACGTTGAGCAAGATGGCGAAGACCTTCGCCGAGCGGATGCAGAAGCAGGGCTAGCCCCTTTCCCTCCCAGGGCGTCCAGCCCTCTCCCGACGGGGGTTGCCTCGGCCCGCACCGGCTGCAGGCAACCCCCGTCGGCTCAGGGCGATCAGAACAACCCGTGCCACATCTGCTCGGTCACCAGGGACCACCAGTTGTCGGGGTTGTCCAGGGCCCAGGAGTCCAGGGAGACGAGGCGTTCCTGGAAGGTGGCGAGGGCGGCGCCCGAGGCGTAGGGGTCGAGGGGCGGGAGTTGCCGGCGGGTGGTGACGAGGAGGGCGAGGGAGCGGAGGTGGGCGGCGAGGGAGCGGTTGACGAAGCGGGCGCCGCCGGTGCCGGGTTGGATCGCCCAGACGGTGCCGAGCTGGCTCGGGTCGTCCTCCGGGGCCGTGCACTGGACGGCGAGGGTGTAGAGGCCGTCGGTGCCGAGGCGGACGTATCCGGTGAGGATGTCGAGGGTTTCCGGTCGGGCGTCGGCGCCGGATTCCCGGAGGTGGGTGGCGACGTCGGCGAACAGGCCCCCGGCCGGCGGGGTTTCGGGGGCGTCGGCGGTGAAGAAGTAGGGGACGTGGGCGGGGAGGCCCGCCTCGGTGAGGGTGGCCCGGGTGTCCTCCGGGAGCGCGGTGGCGGCCAGCGTCTCGGCGCCGGGGCGGCGGAGGCCGTCGGGGCCGAAGACCTCGGCCAGGTGCGCGCCGAGGTCCGCGGGGGACAGCGGCGGCGCGGGGGCGACGGCCTGCGGGACGGGCGCGCGGTGCGGCGCGGGCGGCGCCGGGCGGCCGGCGAGCTGGTGCATGGTCTGGATGTGCCCGAGCAGGTCGGCGATGCCCGCGGCGCGCTCCTCGGGGCGCAGGCCGTACTCCGCGGTGCAGGAGAACGCGGCGTTGGGGAAGGCGCGTAGCACGAAGTCGCCGGTGTAACCGCCGGGCAGCATCGTCGGGCGCAGGTCGGTGTGGACCGCGCGGACCGAGGCCCCGTCGACGCCCAACCGTCGTAGCTCGTCGTGGAGTTGGTACTCGGCGGGCGGCAGGCCGGGCCGGGAGACCTTGGCGAGGCTGCTCTCCTCGCCGGTGGACGGGGCGACGTAGGTCGCCACGGCGGTGTTGCCGGGCCCGGTGACCGGCGGCTGGGCGGCGGCGTCGGCCGGTGCCTGGGTGTTCACGAGGGGTCTCCTTCGGGGCCGTGGGCGCTGCCGGTGGCAGCGGCGGCGTCGGGGGACGCGGTGGTGTGGGTGGGGAGGGGGGAAGCGGCGGTTTGCGTGGTTCCGGTGGCTTCCGGGGCCGCTGTGGCCTCTGTTGAGGGTGTGGCGGGGGCCGGGACGAGGAGCTGGCGAGCTGTCACGCCGCGGGCCGTGGCCGCGAGCAGGATGCCCTCCGGCGAGAGGTCGGCGTCCTGGAACGGGGAGTCGGAGAGCAGCGCGGTGACCACCTCTCCGCTGTCCCTGGACCACACCCGCAGGTAGTCGGCGCCGCGACTGAAGCCGTACGGGGCCGCCGCCCGCTGCTCCTCCGACGGGCCCAACACCTGGGCGGGGTCGGCCTCGACGTACCCGGGGCGGAGCAGGTCATGGAGGAGGAGGGCGAGGGGGGCGGGGGTAGCGGTGGTGTCCGGTGCGTCCGACGTGTTCGGGGAGTCCGAGGTGTTCGCCGGGGCCGGCAGCGGGCGGGAGCCCGGCGTACCGGCGGGGACGATCAGCGCGGCGACGGGGCGGGCGGCGACGGGACGAGTGGGGTCCTGGTGGGCCTCGTCGGGCGTCGTCGGCCGCTGGGGCGGGAGGTAGCCGCTCGTCACCGAGGTGACGCCCCGCAGCGGCAGGCTCCACAGGGTGCGCCACGGCAGGGCCAGGTCCAGCCCGTGCACCGCCTCCGCGTACGCCGGCAGGCCGTCCTCGACGAACGCGGTCTCCAGCAGCGCGGCCCGCATCTCGGCCGGGGCCTCGGAGCGGGTGAACAGCGGCGCGGTGCGCAGGTACGTGCGGGCCGGCGCGCCCAGTTGGTCGAGCGGCACGGCCTCCATGGCGGTGCGCAGCGTCACCGGGTCGGCGTAGGTGAACAGGCCCGGGTCGGTGAGGAGTTGGGGGAGCAGGCCGGCGTCGAGGGTGTGCGCGGCCAGGTGGTCGCGGACGTAGGGGTCGGCCCGGGACCAGTCCTGTTGGGGGACCGCCTCCAGCAGTGCCATGGCGATCCTGGTCTGGGCGTCCCGGGGGTCGGGGATGCCGGAGCGGATCTCGGCGGCGAGGGCCGGGTGCGTCAGGCGGATCAGCGTGCGGGCCGGGGCGGCGTCCGCGTCCCCCTCATGCTCCTCGTGACCGTCACGACCGGCGTCCGGGTCCGCCTCCGCCGGGCGTTCCACCGGCTCCACGAACGGGGCGGCGAGCAGCATCCCCTCGGCGAGGACCTGGCCCATGTCGCGCCCCGCGACGGCGGTCGCCAACGGGTGCCACAGGTGGACCGGGAGCCCGTCGCCCTCGGCGAACGCGAGGGGGGCCAGCATCTGCCGGAGCGTCGGTCCGTCCGAGCCCAGCCGGCGGGCGTGCAGATCGAGCACCTCGCCGACGCTGCCGGGCAGTTGGGCCTCGTCGGCCGGGTCGAAACCCTCGGAGTGGGTGAACAGCGACCGCGTGGCCAGATGGAGGGTGAGCCGACTGCCGTTCGCCCGTTGGGCCAATGCCTCGGCCAGCGCCCTACGGGCGGCCGGGTCGGTGGTGAACGGCAGGTCGGGGGCGCCCGCCTCCGGCGTGAGCGCGGTCTCGGCGTGCAGGACCAGGCCCTCGGGGTCGGCCCACTCGGGCTCGTCGAGGTCGATCACCTGCACCTGGCCGGGCGGCAGCGCGCCGGCCAGCTCGGCGGCGAGTTCGCGGGGGGCGTCGGTGAGCAGGTGGATCGTCGGGGTCGCGGCGAGCGGGGTGAGGACCTCGCGTACCAGGCGCGCCGGCTCGTCGGCGGCGCGCACCGGGCCGGCGAGGTCCACGTCCGGTACGACGACCGTCAACGGCTCCTCGCGGGCGGCGAGTTCGGGGAAGACGTCCGCCGCGCGCCCGGCGGGCAGGTCGAGGTGGTCGGCGAGGAGCCAGAGCGTCTGCGCGGCCGTGCGGCCCCGCGGGTAGGGCACCGCCGGGGCCGGGAGGTCCGGGGGGACCGTCGCCGGGTCCATGTCGTCCAGCGGGAGCTGCTTGCGGTAATCCGGGTCGCACATCATCAGGAAGCCCGCGATCACACGGGAACGCCCGCTGCCCGGGCTGCCGGTGAGCACGACGACGCGGGGGGCGCCCGGCCACCGCATGCGCCAGGCGGCGAGCGCGCGGAGGACCGCGGTGCGGCCGCCGATGAACGGGTGGGGCGCGTAGTGGTCCGTCTTGCCGGCAGCTTCGGCCGAGGAGCTCATGACTGTCTCGTCCCCCATTGATCCCGCCTTCCACTTCCGTGGATCCGTGCGTGTACTGGCTAGATCCTATGATCCGGGTCGGGTGGACGGGACGGCCGAGGGGTGGCTGTTCCGGAACCGGGACAGAATCCGGGCCGGCGGGTGGGGCGGAAACCGGTGCGGAGTGGGGTGTTACCGGTGGGGCGGGTGGTGAGTGAACGCAGTGGAACCGAGCGAGTGAGGGGATCGGTATCCGCCCTCGCCGCCTTACGTCTCTTGATCCCTTTAACCCGCCCTTACATCCTCTTGGTTCCCCTATTCCCGATTTGTAAATTGCGGGCGGTGTCGTGCGTTTGTGCGCCGGAGTGTTTGCCGGCGCGCTATTCGGAACGTGATCCAGCGGGGATTTGACGTTCGCGGGAGGCGCCGGATGCCGAACAGCGAGCTTCGGACGCCGAACGGGGCATGCCGAACCGGGCGTGAAATCCGGATGATTACGGACAGAGTGAGGGGTGATCGGGGACGGAAAACCCTCCGCCCCCACCGCGCCGGTCGCTCGCGCACCGGCCCGACGGGGGCGGATCGTCCTGGCCGTCCCGCGGGCCTCAGCGGTGGCCGCGGCCGGGGGCGCCCCGGCGCGGGCCGGTGACGAGGTTGAGGCTCGGGCCGTCGCGCTCGGCGCGCTCGCGGTCCTCCTCCTCTTCCTGCTTCTTCTGCCACTCGACGAACTTGGCGTGGGACGCCTCCCGCTCCTCCGCCGTCTGGTTCTCGGCCGCCCGCCGGATCTGGCCCAGCCGGTCGCCCAGCGCGTCCATGTAACCGGGCGTCTCGATGGCCTCCTTCATGCCCATCCGGCCCGAGAGCACCTCCTTGGCCATCTCCTGGAGCTTGCCACCCACATTGGGGTTCTCCGCGAGCACCTTCAGCGCCTTCCGCAGCCGGTGCGCCTGCTCCTGGTCATGGGCGACGTCCATCAGATCCTCGTCCTGGATCTGCCGCTCACTGCTCATCACTGCCCCCTTGTACGTGGTGGCACAGCAACCGCGCGTGCTGTACCGGCGTCCCGAGTGTAATGACGGACGTGAACGGGTCGTCAAGGCAGGGTTGTCGCTATTGCCGCATATTGCTCCGGGGGCGCTTCGCGCGCGCTCGGAATCCGTTCCGCGCGGGGCTTCAGGGGTATTGCGGGTGTGCTAGGACTGAGGCGATGTTCAGCAGGTCGCTGTCATTCAATTCGGGGAGAAATGATGTCCGATGAAGTCCGGCTCAGTACCGAGGCGTTGCACAAGCTCGGTACGACCTTTGAGATCCGTGCGGAAGAACTGAGCCGGCAACTGGACGCATTCAGACGGCGGGCGGACGCGGAGGCGCTCCGCGACGGTTTCGGCAGCGACGAGGAGGCCCGGCCGCACCGCGAGCTGTTCGAGGAGGCCGAGCGCGCGCTGGCGCAGCTCCAGCAGCGGCTGGCCGAGGTCGGCGCCGACATCAAGGAGACCGCCGCCAACGCGCAGGCGGCCGAGGACGAGCTGGTCGAGATGATGCGGAGCGTCAAGTGACCGAACCACGACGCAATCCCCACGCGCTGCACGAGGCGGCGGCCGGCTGGCGGGACATGGGCAAGCACCTGGACGGGCTGGTCCGCGACCTCGACCGGCACGTGGGCACCGCCGCCGCGGCCGACTGGCACGGCCCGGCCGGTGAGGCGTTCGCCGCCGAGTGGCACCAGTTGAAGCGGTCCGTCGACGACTCGCTGCCGGCCTTCGAACTGGCCGCGGCCGACCTGGACAGCGCGGCCACCCCCCACCACACCGGTGGCGCCGACGACAGCCACGACACCGCCTCCGCGGGCACCGCGCAGCAGGGCGACGGCCAGTCGTCCGGCCCCCAAGTCGCCTACGGCTTCATGGCGTTGGGCCAGCTCGCCAACGGGCTCGGCGGCGCGCTCGGCAAGCGCGGCCGGGGCGGCGGCGGGGGCGGCCAGAGCCAGGTGCCGCAGCTCCGGCACCAGTGGGAGTCGTCCTCGGCCGCCCACGGGCCCGACCCGTTCGGGACGCCCGGGGACGGCGAGGCCGCGACGCGCGGCGGCGAGGGCCTGGCCAAGGGCGTCCGGACGAACCCGGCCGAGGCCCAGCGCGAGGCGGAGCAGCAGGAGGCGAGGGCCGCCGCGCAGCGGCAGAAGGCCGGGGAGAAGGCCGGAGAGAGGACGGGGCAGAAGCCGGCGGAGGGGAAGCAGGCCCCGGCCACCGACAGGGCCGGCGGGCAGCGCGCCGACGCAAGCGCCGACAAGGCCGACGACAAGACCCCCGGCCCCGACGTCACCCAACACGGCGCCTTCGGCTGACCCGTAGGTCGCCCCGCAGCCGCACCGCACGCGAAGGCACCCCAACACACCGGTGGGGCGCCCCTCCCACGAGGGGCGCCCCACCGCCGTCATACGGGCCACCGGTCACCGACGACCGGCTACCGGCCCCCGGTCACTGCCCGCGCAACGGCAGGAAGCCCGTCTGGACGAGCTGCGCGCCGCGCTTGCGGGTGATGAACATGCCTCGCCCCGGCGTCAGTTGCTGACCCTTGATGTTGCCCATCAGCGGGCCCTCGGCCGGGTCGGCGGACAGGATCAGGCCCTGCGCGCCGAGCTCCTTGGAGCGCTGCATGACCGGCTCGAACGAGGAGCGGCCGGCCCCCGAGGAGCTGCGCGCCAGGATCAGGCGCAGACCCAGGTCACGGGCGAACGGCAGGTACTCCAGCAGCGGTTGCAGCGGGTTGCCGCTGCTGGTCGCCACCAGGTCGTAGTCGTCGACGATCACGAACGCGTCCGGCAGGTCGTACCAGCTGCGGTTGCGCAGCTGTTCCGGCGTGACGTCCGGACCCGGCATGCGCCGGCCCAGCGAACCGGCCAGCCCCGAGATGACCTCCTGCAACTGCGGCCCCGCGGCACAGTACTTGTACACGTGCGAGTCGGGGAGCTCGCCGAGCAGCGCGCGCCGGTAGTCGGAGACCACCATCAGCGCCTTGTCAGCCGCGTACCGCTCCGCGATCTGCTTGGTCAGCATGCGCAGCAGCGAGGACTTGCCGGACTCGCTCTCGCCGTAGATGACCAGCAGCGGGTCGGTCTCGAAGTCGATGAACGCCGGGGACAGCGTGGTCTCGTCGACGCCGATCGCGATGCCGTGCTCCGGGTAGTCGGCGCCCCGGGGCAGGTCGGAGGCGTGCAGCATGGTCGGCAGCATCCGCACCTTGGGGGCGGGCTCGCCCTGCCAGTGCTCGTTGACCGTCTGCACCAGGTTGGCGACGCCGTCGCTCAGGGTCTCCGGGTCGCTCATGCCGTCCAGGCGCGGCAGCGCCGCCAGGAAGTCCAGCTTGTCCGGGGAGAGACCGCGACCCGGCTTGCCCATCGGGACGTTCTCCGCGCGCTTGCGGTCGAACTCCGACTCCATCGGGTCACCCAGGCGCAGCTCGACGCGGTTGAGGAGCTGGTCGCGCAGGGCGGGACGGACCTCGGTGTAGCGGGAGGCGCCGATGATGAGGTGGACACCGAAGCCGAGACCCCGGCCGGCGATGTCCAGGATCACCGGGTCGAGCTGCTCGTAGTCGGTCTTGAACGTGCCCCAGCCATCGATGATGAGGAAGACGTCGCCCCACTTCTGGTCGGGGAAGGCGCCCGCGGCCCGCCGCTGGCGGTAGGTCGCGATGGAGTCGACGTTGTTGGAGCGGAAGAACTCCTCGCGCTCGTTGAGGATGCCGGTGACCTCGGCGACCGTACGGCGGACCTTCTCCGCGTCCAGACGCGAGGCGACCCCGCCGACGTGCGCCAGGCCCTCCATGCTCAGCATGCCGCCGCCGCCGAAGTCCAGGCAGTAGAACTGCACTTCGGCCGGGGTGTGGGTGAGCGCGAACCCGGCGATCGCGGACCGGATCAGGGTCGACTTGCCGGACTGCGGACCACCCACGACCAGGCCGTGACCGGCACCGGCGGAGAAGTCCAGGTACATCACGTCACGCCGCTGCTCGAACGGCTTGTCCACCAGCGCCACCGGCACCACCAGCTTGCCCAGCGCGGTGTACTCCGGCGCGTGCACGCCCCGTTCGGGGGTGACGGCCAGCGCCGGCAGCAGCTGGTTGACCGTGGGCGGCTCCTCCAGCGGCGGCAGCCACACCTGGTGGGCCGGCGGGCCCTGGCCCTGCATCCGCTGGACCATGACGTCCAGGACGGTGTCGGCCAGCGCGTCGTCGACCTCGTTGGGGTCCGGCTCGATCGGGGTCGGGTCCTCGATGATCTGCTCGATGACCGGGGCCGCGGTGAACGGCACCGGCAGCCGGTTCGACCCGCCACCGCCACCGCCGGCGCGCCCGCCGCCGTTCGGCCCCCGGTACGTGCCGGAGACGTAGGCGGCCTTGAACTGGACCATGGTCTCGGTGTCGTACTTCAGGATGCCGGAGCCGGGGACGTTCGGCAGGTGGTAGGCGTCCGGCACACCGATCGCGGTGCGCGACTCGGCGGCCGAGAAGGTGCGCAGACCCAGGCGGTAGGAGAGGAAGGTGTCCAGACCGCGCAGCTTGCCCTCTTCCAGACGCTGCGAGGCGAGCAGCATGTGCACACCCATGGACCGGCCGATGCGGCCGATCTGGATGAACATCTCGATGAAGTCGGGCTTGGCGGCGAGCAGCTCGGAGAACTCGTCGATGATCATCACCAGCGACGGCAGCGGGTCCAGCGGAGCGCCGGCGGCCCGCGCCTTCTCGTAGTCGGTGATGTTGGCGTAGTTGCCCGCCGAGCGCAGCAGCTCCTGGCGGCGCTGGAGTTCACCGGTGATCGAGTCGCGCATGCGGTCGATCAGCGTGACGTCCTCGCCGAGGTTGGTGATGACCGCCGCGACGTGCGGCATGTCCGCCATGCCCGTGAAGGTGGCGCCACCCTTGAAGTCGGCGAGGATGAAGTTCAGGGTCTCCGAGGAGTGCGTGACCGCGAGCGCGAGCACCAGGGTGCGCAGCACCTCGGACTTACCGGAACCGGTCGCACCGACGCACAGGCCGTGCGGGCCCATGCCCTGCTGCGAGGCTTCCTTGATGTCCAGCATCACCGGCTGGCCGTCGCGGTCGACACCGATCGGCACCCGCAGCCGCTCGGCCAGCGTCCGGGGACGCCAGGTGCGCGAGACGTCCAGCGTGCCGGCGTCGCCGATGTTGAGCAGGTCGGTGAAGTCGAGCGCCGACAGCAGCGGTTCCTCGCCGTCCGCCCCCGCGCCGGCCCGCAAGGGCGCCAACTGGCGGGCCAGCGCCTCCGCTTCGGAGATCGACAGGGTGTCGCACACGCCGTGGTAGACCGCACCGCTCGCGGACTCCAGCACCAGCTTGCCCGGCCACACCTGCACGGCCAGGCCGCCGCGGATCTCGTCGAGGTCGCCCGGCACGATCTCCAGGATGGTGACGCCCTGGAGGCCCTCGGCCCCGGCGATCACCGAGTCCATCGGGACGTCACCGCCGTCCAGCACGACGATGACGTGCGGGGTGTCGGTCACCGGCTGGCCCTGCGGGTTGAACCGCCCGCGGCCCTCCAACTCGTCCGCCAGCAACTCCTCGATCTCACCGAGGTCTCCGACGACCAGGCGGCGGGTGCCGGCGCCGTCGGTGGTCTTGTCCTGGACCTGCGGCAGCCACTTCGTCCACTCCCACTCGGCCTGCGCACCCGGCGCGGCCACCACGGCCACCACCAGGTCCTCGGGCGAGTGCAGGGTGCACAACTGGGCGATGAGGGCGCGGGAGGCGCCGTAGACAGTGTCCGGGTCACCTGAGACGGTCAGGTGGTAGAAGGCGCGCAGCGACACCGCCAACGGGAGGCTCTCCAGATGGCCGTGCTTGTCGAGGAACTCCTTCATCGCGTGCGCGGTCAGCGGCTCCAGCTCGTCGACCGGCGCGGTCTCCGGCGCGCGCAGCGGCGTGCCGAGCTGCTGCGGCCCCAATCCCAGGCGCACTTGGGCGAAGTCCGGGTCGTTCACCCGGCGTTCCCACACCCGCTTGCCCTCGGCGACCACGGACCACAACTGGCTCGGGTCGGGATGGGTGAAGAGCTGTGCGTCCCGCTGCCTGCGCGCGGTGCGCCGCACCTCTTTCCGCTTCTGCGCAAGGTACTTGAGGTAGTCCTGGCGCTCCTGGACCATCTGTCCGGAAGGCCCCTGGCGGGACTTGACGATCTGCATGATCGCCATCGACAGCGTGGCAGCAACCATAAAGCCGCCCATGATCTTCATGAACGGCTGGTTCCCCATGAACAAGAAGCCGGCCGAAGACGCCATGCCCATCATGGGCATGAAGGTCATCAGCAGACTTTCCGGTTCTCCCTGCCGGGGGAGTTCCGGCGGTGCCTCAAGTACCACCTCCTCCGAGGGGACTTCAGGTGGAAGCGCGCGGGGCGGGCGCTTGACGATGACAACGCTCACCGAGGCATCAGTCCTTCATGCATCTCGCAGTCTCGGACCGCCCCCGTTGGATTCGACGGTCCCCCGAGCCAAGTCCTTGGCCCGACGCAGGCGTTGATCCTACTGTTAGGCGTCAAGTCAAGGGGTGGGTGGGGCAAGGCCCCGATCGGACGGTACGCTGACGCCCCGCGAGCGCGCCACAGCCCCGTACGGATGGCCTTATATATAGGGCGCGCGACGCGACAAAACGCCCAACGGATAGGGGGAACCGCCAGGTGAGCACGAGCACTGGCACCGGCTTCTGCCGGGTCACTGTCGCCGCGCCGGACGCACGGATCGACGTGGCACTGCCGGAGGACGTGGCACTCGTCGATATCTACCCGGAGATCCTGCGGCTCTCCGGGCAGTCCCAGACCGAGGGCGCCCCGACCGGGTACCACCTCGTACGGCGCGACGGCACCGTCCTCGACGCCGGGCAGTCGCTCGCGCAGCAGCAGATCCTCGACGGCGACCTGCTGTTGCTGAAGCCGTTCGCGGAATCGCTCCCGCTACCCGTCTTCGACGACGTCTCCGACGCCATCGCCTCCGCGGTCAAGCAGAACCGCAGCCGCTGGAGCGACGACCTGATGCGGGTCGTCGGCCTCAGCGCCGGCGTGCTGCTGTTGGTGATGATGGCGTTCGCGCTGTGGTTCTCGAACCCGGTCAACCGCGACATGCACCGGCTGCCCGGCATCATCGCCGGCGTGGTCGGCGTCGTGCTGGTCGCCCTGTCCGGCGTCCGCGCCCGGGTCTACGACGACCACGCCTCCTCGATCGCGCTGGGCTTGGCGTCGCTGCCGCACCTGCTCATCGCCGGCTCCGGCATCTTCCCGGTCGACGCGGGCGGCGGCCCCGGCCGGCTCCACCTGCTCGTCGGCTGCGTGACCGTACTGATCGCCTCCGTGCTCCTGGTGGTCATGCTGCCGCGCGGTGACGCTCCCTTCGTCGCGGCCGCGTTCCTCTCCGCCATCGGCACCCTCTCGGTCTTCGCCGCGATCCTCACCGACGCCGCCCCGATCGAGGTCGCCGCAGTCACCGCCGTGGTCTCCATCGCCCTGGTGGCCTGGCTGCCCAGCCTCTCCGCGCGCTTCGCCCGGCTCCCGATCGGCTACCAGTCGCCCGACCAGATCGCCAAGGGCGCCCTGGAGAGCGGCTCCGAGGCCGAGTCCGTCGACTTCGTGAAGATCGGCAACCAGGCCAAGCGCGGCCACGAGCTGCTGCTGGGCCTGGTCGCCGGCTGCTCCGCCCTGGTCGTCGGCTCCGCCGGCGTCGTCCTCGGCTTCTCGGACAACGTCTGGGCCCAGGTCATGGCGCTCGCCGCGGGCATCACGATCATGCTGCGCGCCCGGCTCTTCGACTACACCGCGCAGGTCGCCTGCCTGACCATCGCCGGCATCCTCACCATCGTGCTGCTCGTCCTGGGCATCGCGCTGCACCCGCCGACGGACATCTTCGTCACCCTGGAGCGCTTCCAGGACTCCGGCCCGCTGAACGTCCGCACCGTCTGGTTCTCCAGCAGCATCGCGGTGGGCGCGGCCATCCTCGTCGGCGTCGGACTGATCGTCCCGAAGAAGGGCGTCACCCCCTTCTGGGGCCGGATCTTCGACATCTTCGACGGCCTGGTCCTGCTGTCCCTGGTGCCGCTGTGCCTGGCGGTGCTCAACGTCTACAACACCGTCCGCGGCCTGACCGGCAACTAGCCGCGGCACCGGACCTCACGACGGCCCCTCGACCACCTGGTCGGGGGGCCGTCGCCAACTGGTACGCTGTGTGACGGTCCACTGGAGTAATCAAAGATTCCCTGTGTAGTAAGTCCAGGGGCGCTCGTGGACCGGAACCCCAAGGAGTACGGATGTCGCTCGACGTCGCCACGAAGAAGCAGATCATGGCCGAGTTCGCCACCAAGGAGGGTGACACCGGCTCCCCCGAGGTCCAGGTCGCGCTGCTCTCCCGCCGCATCTCGGACCTGACCGAGCACCTCAAGACCCACAAGCACGACCACCACTCCCGCCGTGGTCTGCTGCTGCTCGTCGGCCAGCGCCGCCGCCTGCTGCAGTACCTGGCGAAGAAGGACATCACGCGCTTCCGCGCGCTGGTCGAGCGCCTGGGCATCCGCCGCGGCGCGGCGGGCGCCAAGTAAGACGCCGTAGAGGGAGCGGTTCCCGCCGGGGGCCGCTCCCTTTGCCGTACGCACCGGACACCGGTACCACCGCATGGTGGACGGATGCTTTGTAGTCTGGTGCCATATCGCAAAAGCGAACGCGGTAGAGCGCCCCTAGGCCGCCGGTCCTCGGTAGTGGCCCCCGGACCGCCCGTGGTCACCCCATGCGGCAGCACCCCGGGTGCTTCGATCGAAGACCGGCCCGCACCGGCGCTCCACCGAAGACGGTCCGCTGCCACACGGGCAGCGGACGCAGACGAGGAGATATTCCTGGTGGAGAACGAGACCCACTACGCCGAGGCCGTTATCGACAACGGTTCGTTCGGCACCCGCACCATCCGCTTCGAGACGGGCCGCCTGGCCAAGCAGGCCGCCGGCTCCGCCGTCGCGTACCTGGACGACGACACCATGGTGCTGTCGGCCACCACCGCCTCCAAGCAGCCGAAGGACCAGCTGGACTTCTTCCCGCTGACCGTCGACGTCGAGGAGCGGATGTACGCAGCCGGGAAGATCCCCGGCTCCTTCTTCCGCCGTGAGGGCCGCCCCTCCGAGGACGCCATCCTCACGTGCCGCCTCATCGACCGGCCGCTGCGCCCCTCCTTCAAGAAGGGCCTGCGCAACGAGATCCAGATCGTCGAGACGGTCATGGCGCTCAACCCCGACCACCTCTACGACGTGGTCGCCATCAACGCCGCCTCCTGCTCCACGCAGCTCGCCGGCCTGCCCTTCTCCGGCCCCGTCGGCGGCACTCGCGTCGCCCTGATCAACGGCCAGTGGGTGGCGTTCCCGACCCACACCGAGCTGGAGGACGCGGTCTTCGACATGGTCGTGGCCGGCCGGGTGCTGCCCGACGGCGACGTCGCGATCATGATGGTCGAGGCCGAGGCCACCGAGAAGACCATCGAGCTGGTCAAGGGCGGCGCCGAGGCCCCGACCGAAGAGGTCGTCGCGGCCGGCCTGGAGGCCGCCAAGCCGTTCATCAAGGTCCTGTGCAAGGCCCAGTCGGACCTGGCCGCCAAGGCCGCCAAGCCGGTCGGCGAGTTCCCGATCTTCCTCGACTTCCAGGACGACGTCCTGGAGGCGCTCACCAAGGCCGTCAAGAGCGAGCTGGCCCAGGCGCTCACCATCGCCGGCAAGCAGGAGCGCGAGGCCGAGCTCGACCGCGTCAAGGCGCTCGCCGCCGAGAAGCTCCTCCCGGACTTCGAGGGCCGCGAGAAGGAGATCTCCGCCGCGTACCGCGCGCTGACCAAGTCCCTGGTCCGCGAGCGCGTCATCAAGGAGAAGAAGCGCATCGACGGCCGCGGCGTCACGGACATCCGTACGCTCGCCGCCGAGGTCGAGGCGATCCCGCGGGTACACGGCTCCGCGCTGTTCGAGCGTGGCGAGACCCAGATCCTGGGCGTCACCACCCTCAACATGCTCCGCATGGAGCAGCAGCTGGACACCCTCTCCCCGGTGACCCGCAAGCGCTACATGCACAACTACAACTTCCCGCCGTTCTCCGTCGGTGAGACCGGCCGCGTCGGCTCCCCCAAGCGCCGCGAGATCGGCCACGGCGCGCTCGCCGAGCGCGCCATCGCGCCGGTGCTGCCGACGCGCGAGGAGTTCCCCTACGCGATCCGCCAGGTCTCCGAGGCGCTGGGCTCCAACGGCTCGACGTCCATGGGCTCGGTCTGCGCCTCGACGATGTCGCTGCTGAACGCCGGTGTGCCCCTCAAGGCCCCGGTCGCCGGCATCGCCATGGGCTTGATCTCCCAGGAGATCGACGGCCAGACCCACTACGTCGCCCTCACCGACATCCTCGGTGCGGAGGACGCCTTCGGTGACATGGACTTCAAGGTCGCCGGCACCAAGCAGTTCGTGACCGCGCTCCAGCTCGACACCAAGCTCGACGGCATCCCCGCCTCGGTCCTGGCCGCCGCGCTGAAGCAGGCCCGCGACGCCCGCCTGCACATCCTCGACGTGATGAACGAGGCCATCGACGTCCCGGACGAGATGTCGCCGAACGCGCCGCGGATCATCACCGTCAAGATCCCGGTGGACAAGATCGGTGAGGTCATCGGCCCCAAGGGCAAGATGATCAACCAGATCCAGGAGGACACCGGCGCCGACATCACGATCGAGGACGACGGCACCATCTACATCGGTGCCGCCGACGGCCCGGCCGCCGAGGCCGCCCGCGCCACGATCAACGGCATCGCCAACCCGACCATGCCGGAGGTCGGCGAGCGCTACCTGGGTACCGTCGTCAAGACGACCACCTTCGGTGCGTTCGTGTCCCTGCTCCCGGGCAAGGACGGCCTGCTGCACATCTCGCAGATCCGCAAGCTGGCCGGCGGCAAGCGCGTCGAGAACGTCGAGGACGTGCTCGGCGTGGGCGCCAAGGTCCAGGTCGAGATCGCCGAGATCGACCAGCGCGGCAAGCTCTCCCTGATCCCCGTGATCGAGGACGAGGACGCCGCCGAGGACGACACGAAGGACGACGCCGCCAAGTGACGTCCCGCACGCACGCGACGACGGCCCGCACCTCCTCGGAGGGGCGGGCCGTCGCCCGTACCCAAACGCTTCTGAAGGGCACCGCGGGGGCCGGCACGGTCCGCCGCACCACCCTCCCCGGCGGCCTGCGCGTCGTCACCGAGACGCTGCCCACCGTCCGCTCGGTCACCTTCGGGATCTGGGCGCACGTCGGCTCCCGCGACGAGACGCCGTCCCTGAACGGCGCCACCCACTACCTGGAGCACCTCCTCTTCAAGGGCACCGAGCGCCGCTCCGCCCTGGACATCTCGGCCGCCGTCGACGCGGTCGGCGGCGAGATGAACGCCTTCACGGCGAAGGAGTACACCTGCTACTACGCGCGGGTGCTCGACACCGACCTGCCGCTCGCCATCGACGTGGTGTGCGACATGCTCACCGGCTCGCTGATCGAGAGCGCGGACGTCGACGCCGAGCGCGGGGTGATCCTCGAAGAGATCGCGATGACCGAGGACGACCCGGGCGACTGCGTGCACGACCTGTTCGCGCACACCATGCTCGGCGACACCCCGCTGGGCCGCCCGGTCCTGGGCACCGTCGACACCGTCAACGCGCTCACCGCCGACCGCATCCGCCGCTTCTACAAGAAGCACTACGACCCCACGCACCTGGTCGTCACCGCCGCCGGCAACGTCGACCACGCCAAGGTCGTCCGGCAGGTGCGCCGCGCCTTCGAGCGGGCCGGCGCGCTGGGCCGCCCGGAGGCCACCCCGCTCGCCCCGCGCGGCGGCAACCGCACCCTGCGCACCGCCGGCCAGGTCGAACTGCTCAACCGCCGGACCGAGCAGGCCCACGTGGTCCTGGGCATGCCCAGCATGTCCCGCAACGACGACCGGCGTTGGGCGATGGGCGTGCTGAACACCGCCCTGGGCGGCGGGATGAGCTCCCGCCTCTTCCAGGAGGTCCGCGAGAAGCGCGGCCTGGCCTACAGCGTGTACTCCTTCACCTCGGGCTTCGCCGACTGCGGCCTGTTCGGCGTCTACGCCGGCTGCCGGCCCAACCAGGTGCACGACGTGCTCAAGATCTGCCGCGACGAGCTCGACACGGTGGCGTCCGAGGGCCTCACCGACGACGAGATCCGGCGCGCGATCGGCCAGTTGCGCGGCTCCACGGTCCTCGGCCTGGAGGACACCGGCGCCCTGATGCACCGGCTCGGCAAGAGCGAACTGTGCTGGGGCGAGCACATGTCGGTCGACGAGGTGCTGGCCCGGATATCGGCGGTGACCCCGGACGAGGTCCGCGCGGTGGCCCGTGATGTCCTGGGCGCACGCCCCTCGCTGTCCGTCATCGGCCCCCTGAAGGACCGGCAGGCGGCCCGCCTCGACGACGCCGTCGCCTAGGCCGCGGCGGGCAGCCCCACCACACAGAGAAGCGGAGATTCGATGAGCAAGCTGCGCGTGGCCGTCCTGGGAGCCAAGGGGCGCATCGGCTCCGAGGCCGTCCGGGCCGTCGAGGCCGCCGACGACATGGAGCTGGTCGCGGCCCTGGGCCGCGGCGACAAGCTGGAGACGCTGGTCGAGGCCGGCGCCCAGGTCGCGGTCGAACTCACCACCCCCGACGCGGTGATGGACAACCTCGACTTCTGTCTGCGGCACGGCATCCACGGCGTGGTCGGCACCACCGGCTGGACCGAGGAGCGCCTCGCGCGCCTGCACACCTGGCTCGACGCCGCCCCCGGCGCGGGCGTGCTGATCGCCCCGAACTTCTCCATCGGTGCGGTCCTCACCATGCGCTTCGCGCAGCAGGCGGCCCGCTTCTTCGAGTCCGCCGAGATCGTCGAACTGCACCACCCGAACAAGGCGGACGCGCCGTCCGGCACCGCCGCCCGCACCGCCCGGCTGATCGCCGAGGCCCGCGCGGCGGCCGGTTGCCCGCCCCAGCCGGACGCCACCAGCACCGCGCTGGACGGCGCCCGCGGCGCGGACGTGGACGGCGTCCCCGTCCACTCGGTCCGGCTGCGCGGTCTCCTGGCCCACCAGGAGGTGCTGCTCGGCGGGGTGGGCGAGACCCTCACCATCCGCCACGACTCCCTCCACCACAGCAGCTTCATGCCGGGCATCCTGCTCGGCGTGCGCCGCGTGGTGTCCGCTCCGGGCCTGACGATGGGCCTGGAGAACTTCCTCGATCTGGACTGACCATGGGCGGAAAGATCACCTACGTCTTCCTCGCCACTGTGCTGGTGCTTGTCTTCGGCGTGGTGGCGATGGAGGGCGTGCTCCTCCTGCTGACCGGTGAACCGGCGGCGATGGGCATGGGCGCGGTGGCCTTCGTCCTGCCGTTCCTGGGCGGCTGGTTCCTGTGGGCCAACACCCGCTTCGCCCGCGATGCGAACCGGCTGGCCCACGAACTGGCGGCGGAGGGCGGCCTGCCCGACGAGGACCTCGCGCGCACCCCCGGCGGCCGGATCGACCGGGACGCGGCCGACGCGGCCTTCGCCCGCCGCCAGGCCGAGACCGAGGAGGCCCCCGGCGACTGGCGCACCTGGTTCCGGCTCGCCGTCGCCTACCGGGACGCCCGGGACACCCCCCGCGCCCGCAAGGCCATGCAACGCGCTATCGCCCTGCACGACGGCCGTCCCCTCCCCGGCGACCCCCACCCCACCCGCACCACCTAACCCCACACCCCCCACAAACCCCGACCGCCCGGACCCGTACACAACTTCCTTACGGGGACGGGCGGTTGCCGTCGCCGTCGCTTGGGTGGGTGGGCGTGATGGCTGGGATGGTTGGGGTTGCTTGGCGCTGGTGGCGACGGTGACGGTGGCGGTGACCTGGGAGCGTGCTGCCCCAGGTGGTCACCCTTGCCTGGGTGGTGACCCTTGTCTGGGTGGTTGCGCCGCGCTGGGCGGTCGCATGGCCCTGGGCGGTCGGGTCGCGCCGGGCCGTTGAGGCGTCCTGGACGGTTGCGCTGCCCTGAGCGGTCGCGCCGCCCCGGGCGTTCGCTCGCCCCAGATGGAGCCGCGCTGGCCCCGGGGGCGCGGCTTGGGCGGTCGGGCCGCGCCTGAGGTGGTTGCGCTGCCCCGGCGGCCAGAGGCGGTCGAGACGACCACCTTGCCCTGGGGGCACGTCGCCCCGGCGGCTGCGCCGACCTGGACAGCCGCGCTGCCGCAGGCAGTTGAGGTGATCTGGCCGGCCCCGCCGCAGCCGGTCCGCCGGCTCGGGCACCCGCGCGGAGCCTTGGGCCCCTCTGCGGAAGCCTGGTCGCCCTCTCCGGAAGCTTCGGCACCTCCCCGCGGAATACCACCCCGCCCCGCCACGTTCTGGCCGACAGGGGGCCCGCCCATCCCCTACGGGATCCGTTCCCCCACCCCCTAAGGCCCTAGCGGTACTCGGCCGCCCACGCCTCCAGCGCGTCGACGGCGCCCTTGAATGCCTCCGCGCGGCCGAGGAAGTCCCCGTTGCGGTCGGTCACCAGCACGCGCAGCGGCTCGCCGGACGCCCGGTCCACGCGCAGCGCCTGGCCCTGCACCGTCCGCGGCAACCCCAGCCAGCGCACCGGCTGTTGGGTGGTGCGCACCGCGGTGACCGCGGACCACGGCAGGGTCGTGGTCCGCAGCAGGTTCACCTGCCGCAGCCCCTGGGCGCTCACCCAGATCCCGACCCGTACCAGCCGCAGTGCCAGCGCGACCACCAGCAGCCCGACCACCGCGCACACCGTCGCCCCGATCGGCGCCCCGGCCAGCGCGATGATCAGCGCCGAGAGCAGTACGAACGAGGCGAGCAGCAGAAACACGGCCGCCGTCCCCACCCGCCACGGTCCGGGGCGGTAGGGACGGCGCCAATGGTCGGGGTCGAGATCCGACGGGGGTACGGGATCCGCGCGGCCGTCGGCCTGGAGGGCGCGGTCGGCCGTCAGGAAGGGCAGGGGCACGGCTGGTCCTCACTCGGGGCTGGTCAGCACGCGGGGCACGCCGACGGAAGCTGTGAGCGGTGAGGCTATCGGGAGCGGCGGGGCGGAACCACCCGGTGGCCCGCCCCGCCCGCCCGGTCAGCGGTGCGCGGCCTCGGACTGGTGCACCCCGGTCGCGCCGGAGGTGTCCTGCTGGAGGGCGGGCAGGCCGAACAGCAGGGAACCTGTCAGGCCACCTACCACGGTGAGGGTGATCAGGAACTGGCCGACGAGCTGCGTACGCGAAGGACGCGGACGCGGCGGGGGAGTGATATTGCTGCGGAACCGGTCTGCCTCGGCAACGAAGGCGAACGGGACGGGCTCTCGCCGGCGGAACATGAGGGGGCTCTCCTTGGAACCTCGAAGTGGGCACTGTCACAGGTAGAGACGTCTGAGGCGTCCGTTTGGTGCCCGTTTTCCGTTACTTCTGTGAAAAATATCAACCGCCGCCCGCCGCACCGCAGTCGGGGTCAGTGTTTGCCCGTTTTGCCGCTAACGCGGCATCAGTCGTCATTTCCTCGACTGTCAGTGGCGGGCCGTAGGCTTGGCGCGCACGAGGATCGAACGGAAGGAACCGCCGGTGTCCCACACCCCCGACAGCGCTGAGAGCGCCCCCGTCAGCTTCCGCAGTGAGGTGACGGTCGAGCTGGTCAAGCACAGCGCAGCAGACAGCGACGTGCTGTGGGCGGCCCGGGTCTCGACGGCCGGCGAGCAGTCCCTCGACGAGCTGACCAAGGACCCGGAGCGCTCCAAGGGCCTGATCAACTTCCTGATGCGGGACCGGCACGGCAGCCCGTTCGAGCACAACTCCATGACGTTCTTCATCAGCGCCCCGATCTTCGTCTTCCGCGAGTTCATGCGCCACCGCGTCGGTTGGTCGTACAACGAGGAGTCCGGCCGCTACCGCCAGCTTGAGCCGGTCTTCTACGTCCCCGGTGAGTCCCGCAAGCTGGTCCAGCAGGGCCGCCCCGGCAAGTACGAGTTCGTCGAGGGCACTGCGGCGCAGTCCGAGCTCACCGGCCGCGCGATGGAGGACTCCTACCGCCAGGCGTACGCCGCGTACCAGGAGATGCTCGCCGCCGGTGTGGCCCGCGAGGTGGCCCGCGCGGTCCTGCCCGTCGGCCTCTACTCCTCGATGTACGCCACCTGCAACGCCCGCTCCCTGATGCACTTCCTCGGTCTGCGCACCCAGCACGAGCTGGCGAAGGTGCCGTCCTTCCCGCAGCGCGAGATCGAGATGGTGGGCGAGCAGATGGAGGCCCACTGGGCCAAGCTCATGCCCCTCACCTATGCCGCCTTCAATGCGAACGGCCGCATCGCCCCGTAGGGACTCCGCCCCCGCGGGGCACGCCGCCGCCGGCACAACGAACGGGACGCCGACCACCGGAATACCCGTCCGAAGTGTCCGGATTGCGGCATTTTGAGAAGTTCATTTACGCTGAACAAACGGACCCGGCACTGCTTGAACCCCCGAGCAGGCAGTGCCGGAGTCCACCTCCCCGCTCCCCAGAGGAGCACCCCGCGGCGCCCTACGAGTAGCGTGGGACCCATGGCTCCGACTTCCACACCGCAGACCCCCTTCGGGCGGGTGCTGACCGCCATGGTCACGCCGTTCACGGCGGATGGCGCTCTCGATCTCGACGGCGCGCAGCGGCTCGCCGCCCACCTGGTGGACGCCGGCAACGACGGTCTCGTCGTCAACGGCACCACCGGAGAGTCCCCGACCACCAGCGATGCGGAGAAAGCCCAACTGGTCCGCGCCGTGGTCGAAGCCGTCGGCGACCGGGCCTTCGTCGTGGCCGGAGCCGGCACCAACGACACCCGCCACAGCCTCGAACTGGCCCGCGCCGCCCAGGACGCCGGCGCGCACGGCCTGCTCGCGGTGACGCCGTACTACAGCAAGCCCCCGCAGGAGGGCCTGCTGCGCCACTTCACCGCGATCGCGGACGCCACCGACCTGCCCGTGATGCTCTACGACATCCCCGGCCGCAGCGGCGTCCCGATCAACACCGACACCATGGTGCGGCTCGCCGAGCACCCCCGGATCGTCGCCAACAAGGACGCCAAGGGCGACCTCGGCCGCGCCAGCTGGGCCATCGCCCGCTCCGGCCTCGCCTGGTACAGCGGCGACGACATGCTCAACCTCCCGCTGCTCTCGGTCGGCGCGGTCGGCTTCGTCTCCGTGGTGGGCCACGTCGTCACGCCGGAGCTGCGCGCCCTCCTCGACGCCCACCTCAACGGTGACGTCACCAAGGCGACGGAGATCCACCAGAAGCTGCTGCCCGTCTTCACCGGCATGTTCCGGACCCAGGGCGTGATCACGACCAAGGCGGCGCTCGCCCTGCAGGGCCTGCCCAGCGGCCCGCTGCGGCTGCCCCTGGTCGACCTCTCGCCCGAGGAGACCGAACAGCTCAAGCGCGATCTCGCCGCCGGCGGGGTACAGCTCTAGAACACAGACTTCACAACTGAATACGGACCAACAAACGCCCTATAGCAAGTGCACGAATGTCATGCGCGCCACGTGCCTCGACGGCATCGTGGCGTGCGTGGTGAGGAGAGTCTTTTGAGTCATCCGCACCCCGAGCTCGGCGCCCCGCCGAAGCTCCCCGAGGGTGGCCTGCGCGTCACCCCGCTCGGCGGCCTGGGCGAGATCGGCCGCAACATGACGGTCTTCGAGTACGGCGGCCGGCTGTTGATCGTCGACTGCGGAGTGCTCTTCCCGGAGGAGGAGCAGCCCGGAATCGACCTGATCCTGCCGGACTTCACGTCCGTCAGGGATCGCCTCGACGACATCGACGGCATCGTGCTCACGCACGGCCACGAGGACCACATCGGCGGCGTCCCCTACCTCCTCCGGGAGAAGCCGGACATCCCGCTGATCGGCTCCAAGCTGACCCTCGCCCTCATCGAGGCCAAGCTCCAGGAGCACCGGATCCGCCCGTACACGCTGGAGGTCGCCGAGGGCGACCGCGAGCGGCTGGGCCCCTTCGAGTGCCAGTTCATCGCCGTCAACCACTCCATCCCGGACGCGCTCGCGGTCGCCATCCGCACCCCCGCGGGCATGGCGGTGCACACCGGCGACTTCAAGATGGACCAGCTCCCGCTGGACCGCCGGCTGACCGACCTCCCGGCCTTCGCCAAGCTGGGCGAGGAGGGGATCGACCTCCTCCTCACCGACTCCACCAACGCGGAGGTCCCGGGCTTCGTCCCGCCGGAGCGCGACATCTCCAACGTGCTGCGCCAGGTGTTCGCGAGCGCCGACAAGCGCATCATCGTCGCCAGCTTCGCCAGCCACGTGCACCGCATCCAGCAGATCCTGGACGCGGCCCACGAGTACGGTCGCCGGGTCGCCTTCGTCGGCCGCTCGATGGTCCGCAACATGGGCATCGCCCGCGAACTGGGCTATCTCAAGGTCCCCGCGGGCCTGGTCGTCGACGTCAAGACCCTCGACGACCTCCCGGACGACGAGGTCGTGCTGGTCTGCACCGGTTCCCAGGGCGAGCCGATGGCCGCCCTCTCCCGGATGGCCAACCGTGACCACCAGATCCGCATCGTCCAGGGCGACACGGTGATCCTGGCGTCGTCGCTGATCCCCGGCAACGAGAACGCGGTCTACCGCGTGATCAACGGCCTCAGCCGCTGGGGCGCGAACGTGGTCCACAAGGGCAACGCCAAGGTCCACGTCTCGGGCCACGCCTCGGCTGGCGAACTGCTGTACTTCTACAACATCTGCAAGCCGCGGAACCTCATGCCCGTCCACGGCGAATGGCGCCACCTCCGCGCCAACGCCGAGCTGGGGGCCCTCACGGGCATCCCCAAGGACCGCATCGTGATCGCCGAGGACGGTGTGGTCGTCGACCTGGTCGACGGCATCGCCAAGATCAGCGGCAAGGTCCAGGCCGGCTACGTCTACGTCGACGGCCTCTCGGTCGGCGATGTCACCGAGACCCACCTCAAGGACCGCCGCATCCTGGGCGACGAGGGCATCATTTCGATCTTCGTCGTCGTGGACAGCAGCACCGGCAAGACGGTGGGCGGCCCCAACGTCCACGGCCGGGGCTCGGGCATCGACGACAGCGACTTCCAGGGCGTCCTCCCGAAGATCGACGAGGCGCTGGCCAAGGCGGCCCAGGACGGCATCGCCGAGCCCCACCAGCTC
Organism: Streptomyces sp. NPDC090442; assembly: GCF_044769405.1. Lineage (NCBI taxonomy): Bacteria > Bacillati > Actinomycetota > Actinomycetes > Kitasatosporales > Streptomycetaceae > Streptomyces > Streptomyces sp. NPDC090442. The sequence continues at coordinate 393 of NZ_JBIVXW010000098.1, read as the reverse complement.
CAGCAGTTGATCCGCCGCTCCGTCGGCAAGTGGGTGTCGGACAACTACCGTCGCCGCCCGATGATCCTTCCCGTGGTCGTCGAGGTCTGACGACCCGTACGAAGGTCCTCAAGTAGGAGCGGGGCGCCCGGATTTGCATCCAGGCGCCCCGCTCCAGTAGGTTTGCAGTTCCGCCTGAACGGGAAACGCCCCACGCCTGTGCGTACGGACGCCTCCCCGAGGGCACGGAGAATTCCGACCAGAGCAATCTGATAAAGTCGGAAAAGCCGAAAGGCAAGCCCCTTCGACGGGCAATTCAGAACGAAATTCGAACCGACCGCAGCTCCTCCCGGAGCCGCCCGGAACGAAAGAAGATCTGATAAAGTCGGAAAGGTCGAAAAGCGAAAGCGAAGC
>NZ_JBIVXW010000097.1:0-28504 GCF_044769405.1 Streptomyces sp. NPDC090442 | reverse complement strand
ACTCACGACAGTACCGCCGAGCCGTCCCGTCAGCCGCCACGAGCCAGATCATCCAGCCATACACACCTCACGGCCAGAGTTCAAAAACACTCACTGAGTCCGGGGCGTGGGTGGCCACGGTGTCCGGTGAGCGCGCCAAGCGCGAGGGCCGCCCCGTCGGACGGTTCCGGGTGGTCATGTGGGCGTGCGCGAGCTTCGCCGCCGTCATCAACTACTCGCACGCGCCGGGGGAGTCCGGCGGGTGGCTCGCCTGGGTCCTCGCCGCCGCGAGCTTCGCCGGGGTGTTCTTCTGGGAGGTCCGCGGGTGGGGCCGCCACGGCACCAAGGCCACCCGCACCAAGGCCCAGCGCAAGGAGGACCGGCGTCGCCACCGCCACGACCGTAAGCGCCGCCGCCGGTTCCCCGCCGTCTACAACCGGTACACCGACATCCTGACCGCCCACCCGTACGGCACCGTCGACACCGAGACGGCGTGGCGGGACGCATGGCGCGACACGCACGGCGCCGACATCGCCGTCACTGCCGGCGTCGTCGCCCATCGGGGCCGCGCGGACAAGGCGCTCGCCGCAGCACACGGCGTCGGCGTCGAGACGCTCATGGTCGAGCAGCTCCTCGACGACGTTTTCAACGGCGACGGAGGCGACGACGGACCGTCCGCGCGGCGCTCCTCGAAGGGCCCGACCGGCGGCCCGAACAAGGGCGGCCGAGGCGCGAAAACCCTAGGGCGCAAAGGAAAGCAGGCCCTCGGACGCCTGACCGGACGGACCGCTCCGAAGGCCCCCATCGGCCCCCTCGACCCGGCCGACCTCGACCGCGTCCGCGCCCTCGCGGACATCCTCGGCGGCGGCGCCAAGCTCTCCATTAAGAACGTCGGCGAGGCCGTCGGCGGCGGCAACACCCGGTACCTCATGGCCCTGCGCGACACGGTCAAGGCCGAGAGGAAGAACGCCCGATGAGCGCCGCCAACAGCCACACGCCGCCCCGCGCCCTCATTCTCGCGGTTCCCGCCGGCACCTACGTGACCATCACCCGCGCCCCCGAATACGGGTGGGGCCCGGCCGCCGTGATCGGCGCCTTCCTCCTGCTCCTCATCCTCTGGGGCCCGACCGCCGTCCGGGCCGGGGCGAAGTCGATCGCCGTCCGCGCGGCCACCAAGAAGGCCAAGACCAAGAAGGAGGGCGAGAAGTGAGCACCCCCCGCAGCGTGTACCGCCAGATCGCCGCCGAGCTCGCCGCCCAGGCCGACGCCGAGGCCGCCGCGAATCACCCCCAGCTCGCCCGCTCACACGCCGAACTCGGCCTCGTCTACCTCGCGTTCGAGACGGCCCCCATGTCGAACCCCCACGTCGAGGCCGCATGGAAGGCCGTCGAGGCCGCCCGCCAGTCCCTCACCTACGGGACGGCCATCGGCGCCCAGGCGGACACCGCCCGCGCCCGCCTTCACCTCGCGCTCGTCGAGCTCGACGACGCCCAGCGCACCCCCTGACCCGCGCTCACCAGCACCGTCCCGGCCGCCCCGGCGGCCGGGCCCCCTGATCCCCCGAGAGGAACCGAAGACATGAGCATCACTCAGGCCGAGCGCGGCCCCGAGACCGAGGCGCAGCCGGTCGACTTCCCCGCCGAGACCCTCGACCGGATCGAGGAGTCCGCCCGCGAAGCGGTCCGCCGCACCCCTGCCGGCGTCGCCGACCTGACCACCGGCACCGTGCGCCTGGACAAGGTCGACGAGGCACCCCTCGCCGCCCCGGCCGACGCCGAGGCCGCCGTCGTCGAGCTCGCCGACACCGACACCGACGACGACCCCGGCACCCTCGAAATCCTCGACGAGCGCGACGGATGGAACCTGCGGACCCTGATCCCCGAGTCCCTCACCGACCCGGGCGTTTGGCGGCAGCGCCGCGCCGAGTGGACCAACGCCCTCGCCTTCCACACCCTGCGCTCGCCCGTCTACCTGTGGCGCGCCACCCGCGTGGCCGGCATCGGCGCCCGCGTCGGCGCCCGCGACGCCTGGTCCTACCTCGGCGCCACGGAGTACGGCGAGATCGCCGACAAGGTGCGGCGCACCAAGGCAGGCCCGGAACACGTCGCCGACCTGCGGGCCGACCGCCGCAAGGAGGCCAAGCAGCGCCGCCGCGAGCCGGTCACCGTCTACGCCATGACCGGCTGCACCACCTACGTGGCCGCGCTCCTGGCCCTCGGCGAGACCTGGGGTTGGGTCATGACCTCGCCGGTCCTCCTGCCGCTGTTCGGCGTGCTGTACGCCCTCGGCCGCCGTGAGCTCATCCGCCGCGAGCCCGACGGCACGTTCACGATCACGGACTCGGTCGACTTCACCGGGGCCGGGGTCCTGACCGAGGACGGCCTCAACGACGCGTTGCGGGCCCGCAACGTCGGCATCCTCAAGGACGGCGAGTCGGTCACCGTCAAGGGCTTCATCGCCCGCGAGGCCGACGACAAGGCGTCCGTCGTCCGGTTCGAGCTGCCCCGCTCGTCCGGCAAGACCGCCAAGGAAGTTGCGGCCAAGCGCGACCCGCTCGCCGCCGCCCTGGCCGTGGACGCGATCCAGCTCTCGATCCGGCAGGACGGACACGAGGGTGAGGTCTACATGCGCGTTGCCGACTCGCACCCGTTCGGCGGCAACCCGGTTCCCTCGCCGCTCCTGAACGCCGAGCAGTGGGACATCTGGCAGGGCGCCCCGACGTTCGTGGACGAGACCGGCCGCGTCATCCCGATTGAGCTCCTGTTCTTCGGCCTCCTGGTCGGCGCCATGCCCCGCCAGGGCAAGACGTTCACGGCCCGCGCGGCGGCCGTGGCGGCGATCCTCGACCCCACGTGCCGGATCGTCGTCGGCGACGGCAAGGGCGGTAAGGACTGGGCGGCAACGGCCCTCGTCGCCGATGCCTACATCCGCGGCGTGACCACGGCCGCAGTGCGGCGCCTGACCCACGTCCTTGAGGACCTCGTCGACGAGATGACGGAGACGTACGACGCTCTGTTCGAGCTCCCCGACGAGGTGTGCCCCGAGGGCAAGCTCACGCCCGAGATCGTCCGGGACCACGGAATCCGCCCCGTCGTGCTGATCATCGACGAGGTGCAGCGCTACCTGGAAAGCGGCGACAAGGAGTCCGAGGACGACAAGGTCACGTACGGGCAGCGCATCGAGAAGGCCCTCACCGACCTGGCCAAGGTCGGCCCGGCCGCGGGCCTGATCCCGGTCCTCGCCTCGCAGAAGCCCACCGGCGACGCCGTCCCGTCCGCCATCCGCGACGCCATCCCGCAGCGCATCGCCCACCTGTGCGCCACCTACCAGATGAGCGACTCCATCCTCGGCACCGGCTCGGCCTCCTCGGGCTGGAACGCCAAGGATCTTGCCCCCGCGTTCAAGGGAATGGGCATCCACGCCGACGAGACCGGGTTCCGCTTCATGCGCTCCCTGCTGATCAACCTTCCCGAGTTCCGCGGCGTGTGCGAGCGCGGCCGTGCCCTGCGCATCGCCGCCGGCACTCTCGCCGGGGAGGCCGCCGGGGACGGCGGGCGCCGGGCGCGCGTCGCGGGCATCCTCGCCGACCTCCTCGCCGTGTTCGAGGAGGCCCGCCTCCCCGAGCGGATGCCCACGGCCGAGATCCTCGACGGCCTCGCCACCCTCGACCCCTCGACCTGGGCGCCCGCCACCCTGGACGTCGGCGAGGAGGACCGCGGCGCCTACGTCCGGGCGGGCGGGACCGCGCTGCGGAAGGCCCTCGACGAGGCCCTCGACGGAACCGAGCGAACCCTCGCCGTCCGGAGCTGGACGAGCGGCGGCCGGGCCAATGGCTACTACCTCGCCGACGTCCGCACCGCCGCCGGTATTGCGTAGATATGCACCCCGGTACGGGGTCCGTGCGGATCGGAACGCCGCAGGTCAGCGCCCGGTACGCCATCCGTACGGCCCCCGGCCCCGCCGGTACGCCGAACCGTCCCCCCGGCCCTCGTACCGGCCCCGTACGGGCCTCTGACCAGGCATAACCCGATCCGACCCGGCCCGTACCGACTCCACAAACCCACGCAAAATGATCACGCCGAGGAGCGCTGTCGATCATGGAAAACACCGCCCACACCCGCGCCGAGGCCGCCGTCGTCTACCGCCCCGAGCCGATGCTCGGTCACCCGCTCGACACCCGCCCGTTCCTGTCCCCGACCCCCATCCCGGGCGCGGTCGAGGCCCGGACGGCGGACGGGCGCACGGTGTGGGTGTACGCGGACCTCTCGGCCCCCGCCGGCACCGAGACCCCGGCCGCCGCCCCGGCCGCGACCGCGGTCCCCGCCTGGGCCAAGACGACGGCCCTCCTCCTCGTCTCCGCGTCCGGCTCGCTCGTCCTCGCCGCCTACGCCTTGAAGGTGTTCGCCGAGGCCGCCGCCGCCCTCGCCGCCGCCCTGGTCCTCCTGGCGAAGATCGCGTTCGTCCTCGCCCTCCTCGTCGCCCTGGTGGCCGCCGTCGCCAAGCGCGGCCGGGGCCACGGAGCGCAGACCGTCACCGCCACCGCGACGGCCACCGCCGGACTCTTCGGCCGCGCCAAGGCCACCGCCACCGCCACGATCAGCAACCGATAGGAGCCCCGCCCATGTCCGCGATCAAGGTCCGGAAGTTCACCATCGGCGGCGCCGCCGTCCGGTGCCCCAACCGACCGAGCAACTCCACTCCGCGCGAGCTGACCCTCATCCCGACCAACGAGGGCATCAATGCCACCTGCGGCGAGATGCACCGCGGCGAAAGCGGGCGGCGCAGCAGCCGGGCGCAGTGCTTCTTTCCCGTCGAGAACCTCACCTCGGCCCAGCTCCGCACCATCGCCCAGGCCGAGGCGGGCAAGCCCTTCCGCCTGGTCCTCAAGAGCGGGCGCCGTCGAGGGTGTACTCGTCGCCGTGGGCGGCGCCGCGCAGTCCCCGGCCGCGCGCGCCGCTGCCGCCGCCAACGCGAAGGCCGGCACCCCGGCGGCGGCCGGGCCCGCCAAGCCTGCCGGTCGGGCGACGGGCGGCGCCATGGCCGCCGCGTTCGGCGCCATCGCCGCAGTAGCGGGCGCGGCCGGACAGACGGCCGCCGCCGCCGGGCAAGTCGCCGCCGCCGGGGCGTCCGCTGTCGGGTCGGTGGCCGACCTGGGCCGCGAGGGGATCGGCGCCGGACGCGACGCGATCCGCGAGGCGGGCGCCTTCGGTGAGCGCCGGCACGAACGCAAGATGCGGGGCGCTGGGGACGACGCCGAGGAGTGATCCGGCTATGGGAGGCGCCCCCCGAGGAGCCGCTCGTCCGGCTCCTCGGGGGGCGCCTCCGCGTCCGGCGCGTGCCGCCAATTGGCGGCGAATCGTTCGAGGCGGCATCGAACACCACCCGAAAGAAGTACCTCAACTCACAGTTAGACTTGTAGTTGGTCTACTTCCTGTGTCATGGTGGAGATCCGCCAACGGGAGCAACACACCGAAGGAGAAAGAGACTTGAAGCTCACCGCCCCGCAGACCGCCGCCCTCCGACTCATCCACGAGACCCCCGGCCGCGTCGCCGCCCGGGTGAACGGCGCGTCCGGTTGCTGGATCGGCTTCCGCACCCTGCACCACCGCACCGAGGCCCGCCTCGTCGAGCTCGCCCTCGTCGAGACGGCCCCCGACACGATCACCACGAAGGACGGGAACGAGGTCCCCGTCCTCCGGCTCACCGCCGCCGGATACGAGGCCCTCGGCATCGCCGCCCCGGCCGCCGACGAGGAGCCCGCCGCCCCGGCCGCCGAGGACGTCCTCGGCCTGTCCATCCCGGACGGCTTCCGCATCACCTACGCCGACGAGATCGGCGACACCCACCTCGACGCGGAGAGTGCGGCGTACCGCCTCGTCTGGGAGCACGTCACCGCGAACCGCTACTTTGCTCCCCGCTGGCTCCTGGGCCACCTCGCCGATGTCGTCTCGCTCGTCGCGGACCTCGTCGAGGACGCCGAGGAACTCGCCCCGGAGACCCGCGCCGCCCGCCGCCAGTCCTGCGCCGAACTCCTCGGCCTCCTGCATCACCACGGCGCCCGGCCGTGGCCCGTCACCGGCCACGGCACCCGCCCCCTGGACGGCGTCGCTCACTGCGCGGGTTGCGAACCGTTCATCGGCTACGCCGCCCCGGTCGACGTCCTCGCCGCCGAGGCCGCCGAGGACAAGAAGCGCGCGGACGAGGAAGCGGCCTACGTGGCGAAGGTCGCCGCCCAACTCGGCGCCGCCGAGGCCGAGATCGCCGCCGAGTGCGGCGAGCACATGCAACCCGGCGCCGCCGTCCAGTGGACCAACCCCCGCAACGGGCTGACCGCGTACGGCATCGTCCAGTCGGTCTACCGCCGCGCCAACGGCACGGCCGCCGCGGACGTCGAGCTCCTCGGCGTCTCGGGCGGTTCCATCGACGCCAAACAGCTCGCCCCGATCACCGGCCGGTGCGGCGCCGCCCTGCCCACCGACCCGACCCCCTGCGACGGCGCCCCGGCCGTGACCGTCCTCGACTCCTCCAACGCGGGGGCCGACGGCTGCGAGCGTCACGGAGCCCGCCTCCTCGCCGTCCTCGACGGCGGCCGGGTGTACGCCCTGCCGGACGCCCCGGACGGCGCCGCGCTGCGGGGCCACCGGGCCGCCGGCACCGGCCGCCCCGCCGCCCAGGTGTCCAGCCTCCGGGACCTCGTCACGTCCTCCTGACCGCACCACCGCCGGGGCCCCGCTCGGCCCCGGCGGCAGACCCGGCCGCCCAACGAACCGAAGGAACACCGCACATGAAGCCGAACCCGAACGTCGAGATCACCGGCACCGTGACCCGCTTCAACCTCGAATCCGACACCAAGGGCGCCGTCCTCGTCGCCTACACCGAGGACGAGCACGGGAACGTGGGCCGCTCCTGGCTCCGCTTCGACCCGGCCGCCATGAACGCGCTCAAGACCCGCGCCGCCGGACTGCCCGACGCCCCCGCCGAGGAGGGCGTCACCGCCCGCCCGTTCCCGCGGTTCGTCCTCGAACCCGGCTGGGTCGACGTGGACCGTCCCGGCTGGGACCTCAAGGGCGACAAGGAGTCCGGCGAGCGCCTGAGCGAGTGCCACGAGACCTTCCGGCCGGACGACCACAACGCCGACATTGAGGCCGCGATGGCGTGGGCCGAGGATCTCATCGGCGCCCGGCAGGAGTGGACGCACGTCCGCGAACGGGGCTTCGACCGGTGGGAGGCCGGCACCCGCGACTGACCCCGCCGTACACCGCAGTACCGGGCCCGCGGGCGCATCGCCGGGGCCCGGCCCGACCTCAGAGAGGAACCACCGCAGTGAAGACCGAGACCCGAACCAACGCGACCACGGCCCCGCTCGGGACCGCCCGCCTCCGCCTCCTGGCCCTCGGCTTCGTCCGGACCGTCGTCCCGGTGATCGTCGCCATCACCGCCGCACAGGCCACCGAGCAGCAGCTCGACGCCTCCGGGTTCGCCCGCGTCGTGTACCTCGTGCTCGTCGCCGTCGTCGTCCTGGCCGCCGTCGAGAACGCCCTCGGCGAGGTCACCGAGCGCGCCTACCGCCGCGCGTACGGCCGGGTCCACGGCCCGCGCTCCTGGTCCTGCGACGACTGCGGGCGCGCGATCACGGCCCAGGAGTGGGCCCCGTACGCCGCCGCCGCGTTCGAGACCCACCTCGCCGACCCGCGCGCCCACGCCTGCACCCACAGCTGACCCGCCGGCACTACCCCCGGGGGCCTCGCCCGAGGCCCCCGGCCCGCCCCGAACCGAGAGGAACCCACTCGACATGACCGCCAACCGCGCCGCCGCCTTCCCCGCCGTGTACGCCCTTCTGCGCGTCGCCGCCGACGTCGCCGACCACTGGGTACAGACCGACCACCAAGCCCAGCACAAGGCCGAGCCGGGCGCCGAGGGGCACCTCGCCCTCGCCGGACACGTCGCCACGTACACCGCCACGCAGGCCGCCGCGCTCCTGATCGGGAACCGCGTCCTCGGCCTCGGCCTCCGAGGCCGCAGCATGGCCGCCGCGCTCGCCCTGTCCGGCGCCACCCACTACCTGATTGACCGCCGTTGGCCGGTCCGCAGGGTGGCCGAGGCCCTCCGCAAGGGCCCGTTCTACAAGCTCGGCGGCCCTCTCGGGGGCGCTTACCTCCTTGACCAGGCGACACACCATCTGGCCGAAGGACTCGCCGCGTTCATCGCCGTCCGCGACTGACCAAGGGCGGCCGACATGACGTCCCGCAGCAACAATCCCCAAGGAAGGACACCAACCATGAACCGTGAGGACTTCCTCGCCACGTATTGGGAAATCGCCGCCCTACAGCGCGAGTCCGAGCGACTGCGTGTTGCCGCCGCAGCGCGGGCGAGTTTCGAGGACGTCGTCGCCCAACACGACAAGATCGGGACGGATGGCGCCGACCCGGAATGGGTCGGCGCCATCCGCGAGGAGGCCGCCGAGTACCTCAACGGCAGCCGGCCCGTTCCCGCGCCGGTCTCCTCGGGTGAGCTGATCGCCCACGCGCGCCGACGGATCGAGGCGTTCGGACGCCTCGCCGCCGCCGGGGTCGAGGGCGCCGCCGAGGGAGTCGCCGAGGCCGAGGCCGAGCTCGCCGAGCTGTGCAACGCGCAAGCCGACTGCGTATTTTGCGCCATCGCTGCCGGGACTGCACCGGCCACTGTCCTACGGGACTGGGGGGACGTCCTCGCCATTCGCCCACGCGGGGGAGTCAACGAGGGACACCTCCTCGTCATCCCCCGGCGCCACGTCGACGACGCCGGCACCGAAAAGAAGACGTCGGGCCGCGTCATGGAGTGCGCCGCGGAACTGATGGCCGAGCACCCGGCCGCGAACATCATCACTTCCAAGGGCGAGGAGGCGACACAAACTGTCTTCCACCTGCACCTCCATGTGGTTCCCCGCAAGGCGATCGACGGTCTGCCGCTCCCGTGGACTCCCCAGCAGGAAGCTGCGGCGGCCCGACAGGGGGAGGGGGACCGATGACCGTAACTGTGGTGTGGGCCCGCGAACCCATCCCGAGCGGCCCCTCTGTCTTCCTCGCTGGCCCGACACCCCGCCGTGGCGATGGCGTCGAGTCGTGGCGCCCGGCCGCGGTCGAGGCCCTCGCCGAGCAGTGGACAGGCCCCGAGCCCCTCACCGTCCTGACGCCGGAATCACGAGGCGGCAAGCGGGCCGCCCACTATGACGATCAAGTCGGGTGGGAGACCGAAGCCCGCGCGCAGGCGAGCGCCGTCCTGTTCTGGATTCCCCGCGACCTGGCCGTACTGCCGGGGTTCACGACGAACGTCGAGTTCGGCCTCGATGCCCCCACGGGCCGCGCCGTCCTGGGGTGTCCCGCGGACTGCCCCAACCCGGAGCGAAACAGGTACCTCATCTACGTGGCACGCAGGCTCGGCGTGCCCGTACGCGAGACGCTCACCGCCACAGCGACCGCCGCATTATCGATCGTCACCGAACGCACCTCCATCAGCGGTGAGTTGACTCCTAGCACCGTCGAGCCGGTCACCGATCGATCGGGCAACGTGGACGCCGTAGACCACCAAGAGCGATAGGAGCCACGAAAGCGCCTGGCCCCATCCGAGAGGGGCCGGGCGCTTCTGCATGCCGGGGAGCGGGGGAGGGGCTGGGGCTTACGACTCCCCGTTCGACGCGCGGCGGGGCCGTGGAACGGCTCCTCAGTGGTGCACACCAACAGGCCCCGGAGCCAAGGCGCAGGGCTCCGGGGCCGGGGGGGGGCGCCGAGTGGCCAAGATCGCTGGCAAGTGGCCACGCTGCCGGGGAAGCTACATCAAGCTAGGTGATCAAACTCTCCGCCCTTGGCGCCGGCCAGGAAGGCGGACATTTCAGCGGGGTTGAACAGGAACGGCTCCCGATCCGGGCACTTGCTGTCTCGGAGGGCGACCCAGCCCTGTGGAGCGGCGGCGAGTTCGACGCAGGCGCCTTGATTGCTGCTGGCGGTGGCTTTGATCCAGGTCAGGGAGGCGTAGTCGATGGCGGGCGGGGTCGGGATGTTCATAGCTGCTCCTATGCGGCCATCTGCCGCAGCAGTGCCGCGGATTCCGGGATATCAAGCGCGCCGGCCTTGAGTAGGCCGAACGTGTGGGTCAGAGCGCGAATTTGGGAGTCGCGTTCCAAGAAGGTGTTGCCGGCGGGCGAGTCCACATAGCCCGTCTGCGGGTCCAAGGGGCCGAAGTTCAGGATGGAGAAGGCGCCGACAAGGCCCGGATGGTGCGGCTTGTCGGCCGGGTAGACCTGAATGGTGATGTTCGGTTGCGCGGCGGCCTTGGCGAGCGCGGCGAGCTGTTCCCGCATGACGTCGGGTCCTCCCATGGGGCGTCGCAGGGCGAACTCATCGACAATGGCCCACAGCTCCAAAGGGCTGCGCTCAGCCGTCAGTCGCTCTTGACGCTTCAGCCGGACGTCCACGTGGCGGTCAACGTCCGGATCGCCGGCGAAGACCGCGCGTGCGTACGCCGGGGTCTGTACCAAGCCCGGCACGAGCAACGGCTCCCACGCCTGGACTTGGCGTGCGTCGAATTCCAGGCCCACGTAGACGCCCAGCCCAGACGGTAGAACTTCCTCGTACTGGGCTTGCTCCCACCAGCCGATTTCGCTGGCCGCGCGCCGGATTTCGTGCAGCTTGGCCCGCTCGCCGGTGTCCGTGACGCCGTACAGGGTCAGCAGGCGATCCATTTCGATGACCTTGAAGAACGCGCGCCCCTGCCCCTTCTCCAGTCTGGAAACCTTCGAGGTGGAGCACTCAAGTTCCTTGGCGGCGTCGGCCTGGTCCAAGCCGGCGCGCTCTCGCAGTGCCTTCATTTCGGCACCCAGGCGCCGACGTCGCACGGTTGAGCCCTGCGCTTCGTTCACCATCCCCCCTCTCCTCCGACGCTTCCTCGGTGCGCTTGCCTGCTGCAAGTCTGCCCCATCGCGTCGTCGCCGGTCAGCCACTGTATGACCCCTTCTCGACACCACCCGATCCGGGTGAGATTTCGCCTTGCACTTGCACCATGGGATTGCATGACGCACTCTAATGGAGTCTCGACTACAAAACGTAGCGACGCGTAAGCCCGCTGTTGATCTCCGGGCGCGCGGCGATCGGAGAGCACGCGATGAGTGCCAAAGACGACAAACGCAAAGCCACGATCAGCGCCTTTGAGAAGGCGATCGATAAGCACGAGCGGGACGCCGCCAACACTCGTGAGGCGTACCAGCGTTGGGCCGAGACCCGAGACCGGGTCGAGGCCGCACGGGGGCGGCGCTCATGACACCCGAGGCCACCCCGGGGGCGGAGTGGATCGCGTCCGCTGATCCCGATCCCCGCCATGTCTTTGACCAGTGGCGTACGCATCGGCTCCACACGGCGCTGATCCCGACCGGCGTCCGCTTCGACGCCGTAGCGGTGTCACTCGAACTGGTCCACCTCATGACCACGGCCCCCAGCCCCGTGGACACCGCGCCGCTGCTCTACGACGAGTTCGGCCAGCGCGGCTACGTCCTGGTCCCGCCCGGCACGGCAGACAGTTGGCACCTCCCCTCCACCCGCCCTTTGGGTAGGGGGAGTTGGGTGGCCATGCCCGAGCCGGGCGCGCAGCGTTGGCGGCCGCACCTGCGGTGGGTTGTCGCTCCAGACGGCAGCGGGACCGCCGCGGACCCCGCTGCACTGCGCGACTACATCACCGTCCGCCTTCGGCCCGCACTGCGTGAGGTGGCCCCATGCTGATCGGCACCGCTTTCGACAGGCTCTTGAACGTCGTGGTGGAGGCCGGCGCGGAAGAGGCCGCAGTCCGGGCCGCTTGGGCGTCAGGAGAGGCCGTCCAGGTCCCGATCGGCCCCCGGTGGCACGTCGTGCGCGTGGCCGCCGAGGTAGGCCGCCAAGCCGTGCACGAACTCCGGAGGCGGCGCCTTCCTCATGGTCCGGCGTTGCTGGTCCCCGGTCGTGTCATCGCTGACGAGGTCACGCAGGCGCATCACCCGGGATTCGTCGAGTTCGTTGTGCCGCGTGCCGATCGCGTGCATTGGCCGCCTGTGCCGGGCATGCGCCGAGCTCTGGAGCCCATCAGCCAATGGGCCGCCAGCGGCTGCACGTATTGGCCGGCCCCGTCCGTCAGTCTCTACACCGGCCGCACCGCCAGAGGCGACGGCCGGACGTGGATCACCGCCCCGCACCCCTTGGTTCCGTCCTCGACGCCCCCGCGCGCTCTCGCCGAGGCCATCAGCACGGCTCTGGCTGATGCCAGACCCGTCCTCGTGGGGGCGCGGTGACCGTCACCGCCGCACGTATCGCGACGTTCGCCGCCGTGTTGGCCGTCGTGATCGTGCCGCCGATGTGCCGCGGCCCGCACCACCCCACCCCACCAGCCGGACACCGACCGGTGTCGGAACACCATACGGAAGGACCGCATCATGCCCCGCAGCACCTTCACGGGAATTGGTCTGCTGGCCGTCGCGGCGGTAGGCGCCACACACGCCTATCTGACCGAACGCCAGTCCAGCCGTGCCAACGCGCTCCACTACGAGGCGATGCGGCAGCGTCTCGCGGTGCGTGAGGCTGACGAAGCCGGCCAGGACCCGAAGCAGGCCGCACTCCTGATTGAGAATTCCTGGATCTCGCTTGTAGGTATCCGGTACCGCTTGGGCCTGCTGACTCGCCGGGGCCTGGAGTGGACCGCGCAATACCGCATGGACACTGAAGCAGGACGCAACGCCTGGACGCGGATTCGTGAGGCGCGCATCCCCGAGGCCCACGACCGCCGAGATTGGGACGTCATCGAGGCGTACGACGCCGCGCACAGCCGGGCGACGCTCAAAGCAGCGGCATAGCCCCTGATCTCCGCTCCCCGGTGACTTGTACCACCGTCAGGGAGCGGTGTCCCGGATGCTCCGCGGACACCGCGGGCGATTCGGGTGCCAGGCCGCCGACGTCCCGTCGGCGGTGCGCCGGTCGAGATGCGGTGCAGGGTGCCGCCCTCCGGTTCCAGCCTTGACGGCACCCCGGGGCCGGGCGTCTGTATCGCGCGCCCGGCTCCCTTCAGCCGCCGCCGGGGTCTGACCCCCGACAGGACCCGGCGGCCCCGGCCACACGCATGGCCGGGGGCCTCCACCACCACGAATGACGAACAGCGAGCTATGGAACCCACCGCTATTGACCCGGCCGAGGCCGCCACCAACCCCGACGCCGTACGCGGCGCATGGCGCCACGGGGAGGCCGCCGAAATCCCCACTGGCCAGCGATGGCTAGCCGCCCAACTCCCCCTGGATCTCGGCATGATCGCGATGGCGTGGCTCACTGCCAGAAAGCGCCATGTCGGTTCGCTCATGGTCAGCGTCTTGGAGACGTCGGCGTGGTGGCTGGTCCCTCTCGGCTCCACCGACGAGTTGGAGGGACTGGAGTACATCACCGTCCATGGCCAGGGCGCGACGCTGACCGTCCCACCGCCCGACGCTCCCCAGGCCGCCACCCGTACATGGCTGGTGCCGCCCTCCGAAGGGCTCACCGATCCCCAGGACCTCCGGGCCGCCGTCACTAGCATCAGCGGCCAGTACCGCGTACCGACGCCGACCAGGACGCTGACATGAGCAGGCAATACGTCGACCGCGGCCTGACCGTGCCGCACATCGCCCGTTGGAGTGCGGAGCGCAACGTGTCGCCCCCCGTCGTTGCCCAACGGGGAGAGGACGGGTACCGCCGTCTTGGATACGGTGCCGCCGAAACCCTGTACGACAGGGACCAGTACGGGGTCTTGTGGGTGTGTTGGTCCCTGGGGCAGGGCAAGGGGCGCGCCCAGTTCCCGGACGCGCATCCTCTCCGGCAGCGGGCGGCCGTGCTGCACGAGCGGTGCCAGGTGTGTCGGCAACCTGCGCAACAACGCGACGGGCGGTACCTGTACCTGTTCGTAGCCGCGGCGGGACCTGTTTACGAGGGGCTGATCAGTGGTGTCCCGCCGGTGTGCACCACGTGCACGCCGTTGGCCGTGCGGGACTGTCCGCACCTGGCCCGCGGCTACGTCGCCGTATGGGTCGCAGACGCGCCCCTGTGGGGCGTCGAGGGCATCCGGTACCACCCCCGCACTCTCCGGCCACGCGACAACGCCGAGTTCGCCCGCGTCGAGTACGGGTCGGCCGAGGCTCGTTGGACTCTCGCGCACCGCCAACTCGTGTCGCTCCACGGCATCACGCCCGTTACCGACATTGACGCCGTGGCACCGGCCGGCCCGCCTGCACCAGCCCCGCGCCCTCCTGAAGGGCGCCGCGCGAGCTGATCGTCGCCCTCCCGCACTTTAACGACGTCCTCGACCCCCGGCCGTCGCCCGCAGGGTTGCTGAACTGCGCGCGGCAGGCGTGAAACTCCTCCTGGACGACGGCGAGGCCCCCGGATTCGTCCCGCACAAGCCGCGCCATGGGGACGTCCGCACCTACCCGTGGGAGCTCGCACTCGACGCCCTGCCCGCGTCCTGACGAACCCCGGCCTTCCCTGCGCGCCCGGCTCCCCAGGGGCCGGGCGCGCGTTGTGCCCGGAGAAACCTCTCGACACCCCGCAGACGTCGTGAGCGAGGATCACTAGGGCACGCCCCGCCGGGCGTGCGGGACAGAAAGGGGGAGATGTGCCGAACCCGAGGGACCTCATCAACGAACTACCCGGCGGCGCGTTCGGCCTCGGCGGGGCCGGCCTGCTCGTCGTTGTGGTGCTCGTCGTTGCGGTGCTCGCCAACCAAGGCACCCCAGCAGACCGCGAGAAGTTCAACCGCGGCATCGAAGCGTTCTTCGGCGCCGTCGCAACCGCCATCGGTCGATACGTGACCGGCCGCGAGCTGACGGGCGAACCCCGTAGCGAGGCCACGTGGTGGAAGGCGGGCGCACCCCTGCCCGACGACCGGGCCACCGAGACCCCCGTCGAGCAGCTCGGCATGGCCCCGGGAACCCCGGCCGCCGTCTCACTCGACAAGCCCTCGCAGGCCCGCCGCGTCGCCCGCGCCGCCATCGCCCCAGTGCGCATCCTCGGCTCTGCCCTCGCGGGCATGTGGCGCGTCCTGCGCGCCTGGTCCCGGTGGCCGCGCTGCGCGCGTTCTGCGGTCCGCCTCGCGCCGATTCCCCTCGCCTGGGGCTGGTGGCGATTCCCCGCCGAGACCGAACTCGCCCTAATCGTGCTGGCGTTGGCGGCCGTTGTCGCTGCCCTCACCAGCCCAGCCGGATTGGGCTGCTGGTCCATCCGTCCGGTGTGGACAGATGGACAAATCTACGGCCCCGGCATCTGGGTAGCTGTGCGTCAAGTCCTCCGTATGGATGACACCGAGGCGCGCTCGCGGTGGCTCTCCGTCCCTGACGACATTCATGCGGATGATGCCCGAATCGTGCTTCGCATTCCGGCGAGTTGGATCGGCGGGCCCGAGGCCACATCGAAAATTGAGAGCCTCGTCGACGAGCGAGTGCCCGGTGAATGGGTGCCCCAATGGCATCGCACCAGCAAGGAACACTACGTCCAATGGACACCGAAACCGAAGCCGACACCGGCACCAGTCCTCCCTGACTACGTCCCGTGGGTATCGACCCGAGACCCTCGTCTTCTCTATGTCGGACTCGCAATCGAGGGCGACAAGATTGTCGACGCCATCATTCAAACGAAAACTGCTACGCCTCACTGGGGTGTGGCCGGCGACACCGGCTCGGGAAAGTCTACGGTCCTCTACATTCCCGTTGTTCACGGTCGACAGAATGGCGAACTGATCGACATTCTCGACACCAAGCGGAACAGCCTCGCCGAAGCCGAGGGGTTCTCAGGTGTCCGCGTTCATAAGAGCGTGCGGGAGTGCATTGGAGCGTTCGCCGAATTCCTCACGTCGATGATGGCCGCAGAGGAAGCAATGCAAAAGGGAGGCGACCCGAAACTAGTCGGCCAACTCGTCGCCCGCACGCTCGTTATCGACGAGCTGCCGACATTGATTAAGTTGGCCTACACGTGGTGGCGGTACGGCCTGAAGGGAAAGGGTGCGCCTCCGTTTCTTGACTGGCTCGGAATCATTCTCCTGCAAGGGCGTTCCTCGAATCATCGCGTCGTCGTTGGCACACAGCAATTCGCCAACGCGTTCTTCGGAGGCACGATGGAGCGCGCTCAGATCGGGACGAAGATCGCCGTTGGGCAGCAGGATCGAGTTTCGTGGGGCGTGGCCTTCGGGCAGAGCACGCCCGTGCTCGGATATAACACCGACATTCCAGGGCGCGGCGCCTACTCGGACAAAAGGAAAGATCCCGAGACTGGCCACCTGTACGTCCGGGAGATTCAGCCGAGCTACATCACGCCCGACGTTGCACGCCTCCTTTCGCAATGCCCACAGGCCCCAGCCTGGTTCGATGCCGGTGCCATCGCGCCATGGATTACCCCCGAAATGCTCGACGAGGTAAACGAGGTCGCGGCGACGGGGGCGTTCATGCCCGGCGGAAAGCACGGCCCGCGTGCCCTGCCTCCTGTCGGCACTGCGGCAACGAGGGGGATCGTGGGGGGTTCTCCCAGCTCACAGCACGCGACAGGGGCTCTCGCGACAGCCGGCGCGACAGCCGGCGCGACAGGCTCCGAGAACCAGGCCGAGGACATCATCGAGACCTACAGCCTTGCCCAGGCATTTGAGCGTGAGATCATCCCGTTCAAGCCGGCCACCATCCGGACCTATTTCAAGCGCGGCGAAAAGCGCGGAATTCAGGCCCCGGAAGGAATCACAGACGGGCAGACCTCGTATTACAGCGAGGAAGAGCTAAAGGCATGGCTCGCGAAATGGCAAGCATGGCAGGAGAAGAACAATGCTACGCCGTCACCTCAGAAAGAGGAAAAGGAAAGGTGGAATTGAGTAAGGAATCCGACGGTACTTGAGGCTGTGATCCCGTTACGTGAAACGTCGCCTCGCAATCTCTTGCGGCTCGGCGGACGCGAGAGATTGAGGGGCGGGCGTCGGGCAACGTTTCGGGCGGCGGTATCTGGAGCGCGCGCCTTCCTGTGTCGCCTCCGGTATTGAGGCGGATTGAGTGGCCCGAGGAAGCAGTCGCGCTCTCTCCTTAATGTCGAAAGCGGAGAGCGTTTAAGTACGGTTTCTCTGGCGGGGCTCTTCGGGGGCATGTTCATTCCTCGGACTCCTGACTCTCTTTCGAGACGGGGTGTCGATCTTTGAGCGCCCCGTGGCAATGCCCCTCGGGGAGTGGGCCTTTTTGCGGACGAGTTGCCGCAAGGATTGAGCGTGAAACGGCGGGGGTGTCGAGTAGTGACTCGACACCCCCGCCGTTTCATGTAGCGATGGACGGTTTCCCGGTTATTCGCCCAACGGCTTGAACAGTTCGACCGGAACTCCAAACGTTTTCGAGAGAACTGGGAGCCAGCGGGCCGGTACTTTTTGGCGGCCCCGCTCTACATGTGAGTACGTTGAATTTGTGACCCGGAGTTTCCGGGCGACATCTTTGGCGAGCATTCCCGCCGAAAGGCGAAGAGAGAGAAGCGAAGGCGCTTCGCTTCCCTCGATCAACTGAACTACTGGTACGCCCAGAACGTTTGCGAGAAGTTGCAACCGGTGAGGGCGGGGAAGTCGCCCGGTGGTTTCCCAAGTTGATACCGCCGCCCGAGAACACCCCAAAGCGACAGCTAACTGACCTTGCGTCAACCCGCGCTTTCGGCGCAGGTGCCGCAGCCGCTCACGGCGTATGCGCACCCGTCAGGCCCCCCGTTCGTTGGTCCTTGTGGAGCGGACTCTAGTGGTCCTTGATCCCCTCCGGGGCGCCCATGCCTCAGCCTGGCCACATTCCCAGCGGAATGTTTACCAACTTCTTTGACGCTCTGATCGAGTGCGACATATGGTCGATCATCATGTGCCCAAGTGGGCCCAGTTCCGGGGGAGGTTGATAGTGGCGTCGCTTCGATCCATCGCCCGAAAGGTCATGGGCCTGCCGGAGTCGGGCGTTACCGGCGAGCAGTTAGCAGCCAAGACCGAGACACCATCCCGACCGGTGAACCCCTGGGAGTCTGCGGGCGCCGAACTTCGGCAGCAGACCGCAAAGGATCGGCCTGCTCCGTCGACCGCCGCCTCGGGCACACCGTGGGCGCCACAAGACGAGCGGTCAGGCGCGGTGTTCGCGCGTCGCCTCGGCCGCGGCCTGCTCTGGTTCGTGCTCATCCTCGCCGCCATCACCGGAGTAAGAGCCTGGATCATCCCGCCGAAGGCGCCGGCCCCCAAAGCCCCCATCGCCAAGTCCGAGGCCGCCTACCCCAGCGAAGAGGCACAAGCCGTCGCCGCACGCTTCGCCCGCGCCTACCTCGGATGGAGCGAAGGCAAGGCCGCCGAGCGCGAGCAGCTCCTCGCGTCCGTCCTGCCCGCTGGTGCTGACACCACGATGGGATGGGACGGCCACGGCCAACAGGACGTGCTCGCCGTCCAGCCCGGTGCCGTGACCCCCACCAAGGACGCACAGGCGCGCGTACGCGTTGATGCCCTGGTTCGCTCGACGGCCACTGAACCCCCCAAGGGCAAGGGCGCCCCAGCCGAGGAGTCGCACTGGGTGGGCCTTGACGTACCGGTCGTCAAGGTCGCCGGCCGCGTCGTCGTCACCGGACGGCCGGGACTCGTCGGCATCCCCAGCCAAGGCCCCAAGGCGCCGTCACTGCCGGTGCCGCAAGTGGACGCAGACCTGAGCGGGCAGACCGAGGGCGCCGTCTCCAAGTTCTTCGCGGCATACGCAGCAGCGGGGGACACCGACGCCGTCACCGCGCCCGGCGCGAGCGTGCCGGCGCTCCCTGCCGGGGTCACGTTCAAGGGCCTGACCTCCTGGTCCGCGGACACCGGCACCGGCGACCGGCGCACCGGAACCGCCCTCGTCTCGTGGACCCTCAGTGGGGCCACAGTCGAGCAGGTCTACCGCGTGACCCTCACGCGCGTCTCAACGTCGGACGCCCACCGCTGGCAAGTGGTGGACGTCCGCGGCGGGTCCGCCTGACCCCCTGATATCCCCAGCTCATAAATCATGAGCACTCGTCATAATCCCTGGTTAACCTGCCCGTTCACGCACAAGGGGGAACCCGTGGAACCGCACCGCCTCACCGAGCTCGCCGCGCTCACCACCGGATCGCAGCTCAAAGACTGGATCTTGATCGTGGTGGGGAACCTTTTTGTAGCGTTCCTCGCGCTGCGGGCCCTCGGGCATTTCCTCAAAAAGGAGTGGGGCGAGATGGTCACGCTCTTTGTGGCCGCCGTCGCCGTCGCCGCCGTCATCTGGGCCCCCGACACCGTTAAGGCCCTCCTGACGGGAGTTTGGGGCAAGATTTCGGGGTCCTCCTGATGCGGGTGGGACGCACCTATACAAGGCACTTCGACCTAGAAACCAGGCAGCATGAACTGCTTGGTTTCGATCTTGGCGAAGGGGCCCCGCGACGCGCCCTCATCCTGGGACTGGTGCTCTACGCCTTGTGGACCGGAACCCTCCTCCTTCTGTTCGGCCTGCCATCCAAGATCACGTTTACGCTCTACGCCCTGCCGCCGCTCTTCGTCGCGGTCTACGGCACACAGCGATCACAGGCCATCGATCGCCGCTGGAACATCACCCGATGGTCAATTGGCGTGCGATACCTCGTACTTGGCCACCGCCCGATCATCGGCGCCGGCCGGCGCGCGGCGACCCGAAGCGAGTGGATCAGCCGCCGCGCCCGCTGGTCCGGTAAGGCCGAGCTCCTCGCCGAATCCCCGCTCGGCCCCCTCGTCGAGCGCTGGCTCGGCACCAAGGAGGAATCCACCCCGCCCGGAGCCGGCGCCCCGATCCAACTCGCCGCGCGCCGCCCCCGCCTGTACGGCCCCGATGCCGTCGGCAAGGCGTACGGCCGCAAAGCAATCCAGCAACGCAAGGGGGAGAAGTGAAGGTCCTACAGAAGGTTGGAACGTTCCTCGGGGTGGGCGGCGACCGGTCCTCACCGGCACCGCAGTACGTCGCCCTCGCCGACGGTCTGGTCATCACCGAGAGCCACACCGAAGCGTGGTACGTCCTGGCGAGCTCCAACACCGATCTCATGAGCGAGGCATCCCGCGACGCCGAACTCGACGCCGCGAACTCTGCCCTCGCGCGCACCCTCGCCGGGTACGACTGCCACTTGCGAGTGCTGTGGTCCCCGCTGCACGCCGAGGACTACGTCACCGAGGCCGCCGAAATGTTCACCGCCGGCAATTGGCAGGAGTGGGCACAGATCCGCGTCGGCCGCCTCGACCAAATCGCGCTGCCCTCACGTCACCTCCTCCTCGGCGTGCGCCTGACCGAGCGCGCAGGACAGGCGCAAAAGCTCGGCCGCCGAGGCGTCGAGGGCGGCCTCGGCCTCACCTCCTCGACCGTCGCCTCCCGCGAACTCGCCCGCCTGGATGCGCAGATGCGCCGACTCGGCCGCCGACTGGAATCCTCTCCATGGAGAGCGCAGCCGGCCGCCGTCGAGATGCTCGCCTGGATGATCAGCCGCGAACAACACCGCGGTACCCCGCTCCCATCTCCCCGTGCCGGAACCATCGCGGGCGCCAAACTCGCCGCATTGACGCGCGGGCGCATCCTGCCCCACCCGGACCACCTACGCGTGGTCAACGCCCACGGCGACGTTTCCGCTTG
This sequence comes from Streptomyces sp. NPDC090442, assembly GCF_044769405.1. Lineage (NCBI taxonomy): Bacteria > Bacillati > Actinomycetota > Actinomycetes > Kitasatosporales > Streptomycetaceae > Streptomyces > Streptomyces sp. NPDC090442. The sequence goes on along the minus strand of NZ_JBIVXW010000097.1, from coordinate 7,890 downwards.
GGTGTCCGTGCTGACGATGAGCGGTTTCCCCGAGGAGATGGAGAGCCCCGGAAACGGGGAGTGGCTGCGAGTCCTCTCCGAGATCAACTACGTGCCGGACCTCGACGACGACACCGACACTGACCTCGATGAGGTCGACCTCATCCAGCCTGTCAGCCCCGAGGCGTCCGTCCGGTTCAGGGTCATGCCCAAGCGGGAGGCCCTCCGCGTCGTCAACGCGGCCCGCAAGTCAGCCAAAGAACAGCGTCGCAGCGCCTCGAAGGCATCAGCCGAAGACCCCGGCCGCGACATCGAGGAAACCGAAGACGTGATGGCCGAGCTCACGCGGGACATGCGGCGTGAGGACGAGACCCTCGTCGAGGACCACCCTCGGCTGATCGTGACCAGCGAGACATCCCTCGATGACCTCCGGGCCCGCGTTGACGCCGTGATCACCCACTTTGGGGGGCTCGGGATCGAGGTCAACGTCGCCGAGGAAGAACAACGCGAGCTGTGGCTCGAAATGCAGCCAGGCGACCAACTGCGCGTCCCTGACCTCGGGCACACGCGCGACGTGACCGCGCTGTCTGGCTCCTGGTGGTGGGGCGGTGCGCACGTTGGGGACGACCGCGGCCCCATCGTCGGATACCTCACCGGCTCGACACCTGGGGTAGTCCGCAACGACGTAACGGCCGGGTCAGATCGCGGCGACGCAACCACAACGGCATTCGTGGGGCGCTCCGGCAGGGGTAAAACCACCGCGATGATGCTCTCGCTCCTGGACGCCGGGTTCCGCGGCGCCTACGCGCTGGCGCTGGACTTCAAGGGTGACCTCGGCGGCCTGGTTACTGCGGCGAACCGCTTCGGCCTGAACGCGAACCTCGTCGAGACCGGCCCCAAGTTCTCCGGCGCCGTTGACCTGTTCAAGCTCCTGGCGTCCGAGGGCGTCGACGTCGCCCGCGGCGAGGTACCCGCACAACTCTCCATCGCCATCCCCGAGTGGTTGCGCGCAGCCGGGGCCGAGACCCCCATCACCCGTGCCGTCAACGAAGTCATCACTGCCGGAGACCCGGCCACATGGAAGGTGATCGAACACCTCCGAACCATGGATGACGACCTCGGCCGCAAGGCAGGAGAGGCCCTCTACGAGCTGTCACAGAACGCCCTGGGCGCCCCATTCATGGGCCGCCCAACCGGCACCGGATCGCCAATCAGCCCCGAGCCGGGCATCGTTGTGGTGCAGATGCCGGGCCTCTCTCTGCCGCAACCCGAGGAGGCCCGAGGCGACTGGACGCCCATGAAGCGGCTTTCCGTCGCCCTCATGCACTCCATGTTGGCCTTCGGCGTCGTCACCGCGGGGCGTCGCGACCTGCGCGGCCTACGCAAGGTCGTCGCGGTGCCTGAGGTACACATCTTGACCGCGACGCGAGAAGGCGCAGGGTTCCTGCAATACATCGCCCGAGTCGGCCGCGCCCTGGCAACGTCGCTCCTCCTGGACACCCAAGACCCGCAGTCGCTCGTGTCGATGGTCGGTGTACTGGAGCAGCTCACCACCGTGGCCGGGTTCCAACTCACCACCACAGAACAGCAAAACGCCCTAGCTGAACTCCTTGGACTGCCTCAAGACGCCCACACCCGCGCCCTCATCCAATCCGTCGGCCTCCTGTCCGACGGGGACATCCGTCACGGTCACTGCATCATCCGGGACCGCCGGTTCGCGTGCGCCACGGTGCAGTGGGACGTACCAAGCGCCGAACTCCTCACCCTCCTTGACACCTCCCCCAAGGCAACCGACCCCGCCAACGGCACAGTGAGCATGGAAAAGGTGGACACATGATGCGCAAGCGCAAGACAGCGGCCGTCGTCCTCGCCGCCGGCATCCTCGCCCTTGCTGGATGCTCCTCCTCCGGTGACAACAGCGGGAGCACGAGCCGCAACCCCGGCGGGCAGCAGACCCCCGCGGATGACGCCCTCGCAAAGGTGGCCACGCGCTACCAGGAGGCCGCCAACCACCTTGATTGGCGCACCGCGTGCACCCTCAGCACGACCCGGCTGCGCGCCGGCACGGTCGGGCAGTGCGTCGACCGGAACACCGTGGACGCCCCGACGCCCGGCCCGTCCGAGTCGAGCCCCTCGCCGTCGGTCTCGCCGCCGACCTACGCGGACGGCTCGACGCCCAAGGCCATCGCATCCAGCACACCCACCGGCCCGGACCGAGCCGACACCGGCCCCGTCTCCGCCTCGGACATCGTCGACGTCTCGGCGGTCGGCCAACACCCGGCCGGGTACGGCGTCCTGGTCACCTACACCGTGCAGTGGCCCGGAAAAGACACCATCACCAAGCGCCGCGCGCTGCGCCTGGTCCACCAGGGCGAGGACTGGCTCGTCGATCAACACGAGGACGTACAACAGGGCGACCAAGGGCACGGCTCGCCGGTCCGCACCGCCCTATCTGGGGGGTAACAGCAGTGCTCATCTACAGGATGCCGCGGCTACGAACCGCGGCAATTCCGCTCCTCTTCGCGTTCACCACGCTCATGGTGTTGGCGGGTCCGGCGCACGCTGCGGACATCGATCCCATCGGAATCGGCGACCTCATGCCCTCGCCGGACTCCAAGGTGCCCAAAGGGGAGGGCACCCTTTACGAGACATACAGCAATCCGTCTCTATGGGAGCTAGATTCCGATTTCGGAACCTGGGACGTTCTCGACCCAATGGGCGAGATGATCGCCGATGTCTGCATGGCACTGATCGCCGTAATCGGCACGGCGTGCAACGTCATCGTGCAGTGGATTTTTCAGCTCGTCTCAATCCCGGACCTTGAGAACGCCATCACTCAGGGAATCGGTGGAGCTGCCAAGGGCCTTACCGAGACGCTCCTCCCGAGTGCACTCGCCGTCGGCGGATTCGTCGCCTTCGTCCAGCATCGAAAGGGCGGCGGGGGCGGCGGCCTCTCCCAAATCTCCTGGGTATTCATCTCCGGAATCGTCTCTGTCTCACTCCTGACCAGCCCTCAAACCTGGGTCGGCGGAATCGACAGTGCACGCCAAGTCGGGTCAAGTATCACGCTGAACGCCACGTCGCACGGCCTCGGTGACGGATCAGGCGATTTCCCATTCAAGCTCGACCACAAACCAAAATTCACCGGAAACGGCCGAGACGATTCATTGCGGAAGTCGAGCGATGCCGTGTGGCGCGCCTACGTGGCCACTCCGTGGTGCGTGGCAGAATTCGGCAGTTTCGAAGCCTGCAAGAAGTACGGAAAAGACCTACTCGACCAAGGGAGCAGCAAGGACAAAAGGAAAGAATGGCTCAAAGGAAACGTCAAGGACGAAACAGTCGGCGAGGACTCCGCAAAATGGCGCCAGGGGCACAATCCCATCGGTCGAATCATGGTCACAGTCCCCGCCCTCATTTCTGTGACTCTATTCGCCGCCCTCGTCCTAATCTTGGCGTTCACGTCACTGGCGAGCCTCCTCGGCGCCCTCATGCTCCTACTCACAGGCGTCATTTTCGCGTGCCTCTGGGTCATCCCAGGACGCCCGCGCGAGTGGGGCCTCGCCTGGTTTGATCAGTTGCTCGCCCGCACCCTCGAAAGCCTCATTGCCACACTGGTTTTGGGCGCGGTCCTCTCCCTACAAGCGGCCACGACGCGAATGTTCGGGGAGTACGGATGGCTGCCTACCAGCGGCCTGAGTATCGCCGCCGCCATCGTGGGCATGAATTTCCGGGCCGTCATCGCGCAGATCTTCGGCGTGCGTGGCACCACAACAGGCATGCTCGGCGGGCTCGCCCTCGCCAGGCTCACGAGCCGAGTAGGACGCGGCGCTGGGCGTCGCGCCCTGGGCAACGGTCACAACTACCAACCAGTGCGCACTGCCCCCAACCGCCGACGCCCCAACATTGGAGGCGGAGGAGGAGGCGGAGGAGGCGGCGGTCTGCCTCAACTCCCCAGCGGAGGAGGCGGAGGGTACAGCGTCGACCTGACGCGGGTACCACGCCACCGGCCACCGGCACCGCCGCCCCGACCGCTGCCGGCCCCTGCCGGCGCAGGAGCCGGACCAGCGCTCCCGCCCGGCGGCAGGACAGTGACCACAGGCGGCCGGCCCCCGACGGTCACCCTCGACCGGGAACGCCCTGATACCACCGGCAAGTCCCGCGCCACGCTGCCCCCGCAGCCGTCGGGCCCGCGTCCCGCGCTCCCCGGCGGAAAGGAGGGCACCGCGGGTACAGGCAACCGCCCTCCAGCCCTTCCGAGGGCAACTCCAGTCATGCGCCCGGAGATTGGCAGGACGCCGCCCAACTACGCCTTCCGGCAGGCCCCGCCGCCCACCGCGCCAGGGGACCTCAAGGTCGTACGCGCAACAGTCATCCGCAGCACGCCCAACGGCCCGCCGCCGCGCCCGAAGAGCAGCACGCAGCCACCGCCTCGCGCGACTGCGCCCGCGCGTCGCCCAACGCAGCCGCCCAAGAACAACGGCGATCGGGGGTAAGACGATGCCGAAGAACGACCCGAGCCCCGAGGAGTGGCGAAAGCTCCTGTCCTCGATGCCATACCCGGAGGAGGTCAAGAAGACCAAAGGCCGCCGTGACCGCCGCGAGGCCAAACGCGAGCACCGTGAGGCCGTCCGCAGGCGAACCACGGAATACCTCCGAGAGGAACGTCGCCGCGACCCAATCCGCCCAACAGGGGCCCTGATCATCGTCGCGGTGATCCTGGGCCTCGGCTTGGGCGCCCGGTTCCTGTGGCCCGACGAACACCAGCGCAACATCCACGCCACAGCCACCGCAAGCCCCACCCCGCGAGCCGACGAGACCACGTCGCCGACGAGCACCCCCTCGACGTCGCCGAGCTCCTCGACGGCCGCCGACCTCAGCACGCCGGAGCACGTTGCCGAGGAGGCCGTACGGCTCTACCTCACCCGCAACCCGCCCAAGGATCACGACTACAAGGCAAGCATCCTGAGGGCCGCGCCGTACATGACTCCCGCTCTGACGGAGAACCTCGGTTCGCACACTGACCCCGCATGGGCCAAGCTCGTCAGCCGAGGCGGCATCGCCACCGTCCGCACAGTCAAAGCTGCGCCCGCCGGCAACGACCTACCCGCAGACACCCCCCTCCGGGTATGGAGGAAGGCCACGGCACAGGTAGAGGTCGAGGGATACGAGAAGTACAGCGAAACCACAGTGCTACAGGTCGAGCTGACCAATGGCAGTGGTGAAGGGTGGCGCATCTCCCGAATCCTGGGGCTGTAGTGGATGCCCGCAGTGCCGCCCGCGTCCTTGGCCGGTTCGTCGGGACCGGATTCAAGCTCAAGGCCGGAGCGATAGCGGTCGTGGTGTTCTTGATCTTCCTGATCGTCGTCGGCCTCCTCGGCGCGAGCAGCGGCGGGAAGGCATTCGGCGACTCCTGCGGCGACCGCGGAACGCCTGGCGTCGACTACGGCGGCAACGGCCAACAGGCGGACGGCGACCTCCGCAAAAACCAGATAGCGAACGCCAAGGCCATTGACCAAGTAGCCGCCGAGGGCGGCCTTTCCGGACGCGCCACACTCATCGGCCTGATGACCGCCCTCCAAGAATCAACCCTTCTCAACCTCGATCACGGCGACCTCGACTCGATCGGCCTGTTCCAACAACGACCCTCACAAGGGTGGGGAACAAAAGCCCAGATCATGCAACCCAAGTACGCCGCGGCCTTGTTCTTTTTCGGTACTGACCGCAACAGTGCCGCCGGAATACACGGCCTGACAGACATAAAGGGGTGGGAAGCAATGGGCCTCGGCCAGGCCGCACAGAAAGTGCAAGCATCCGCCTACCCCGACCTGTACGACGGCCAAGAGAGCGCCGCCCGACAGATCGCCAAGGAGGCCGGCCTCGACCTCGCGCGCCCAGGCAAGGGCGGCACCACTGGCCAGCACCAGGGCGACGACGCCACCCCCGGGAACGAGCAGCACGGCGAGGGCACAAACCCCCAGTGCTACCCCGAAGGCGACAAGGACCGCCCCGGAACGCCAGGTCAACCCTTCCACGACGGCAACGCCCCGTGGCCCGCGAGCGTCCGAAACCCCCGCGGCACCCAGGAGGCCATCGCGTGGGCCGAGCAAGAGTCCAAGACCAACGGCCAGGACTGGTATCGCGCGTGCCTCGCATTCGTTGCCAGGGCGTACGGTTGGTCATTCTCCGGGACGGGGTACGCGATCGACCACTACCGAGAGATGCCGGCGAACCTGAAGCACGACAAAGACAGAAACCCACCGCCGGGCGCTCTGATGTACTGGGAGACCGGGGGCCGAGCCGGACACGTCGCCGTGTACCTCGGTGACGGGAAAATAGCGAGCAACGACATCCGCCGCCCTGGTTACATCGACGTCGTACCGGCAACGGAAATTGAAAGCAAATGGGGAGCTACGTACGTCGGTTGGGCGCCGCCGTATTTCCCCAAGGGTGGATAGATCGGAGAAAGACATGCTCACCACCGACCCCAACCAGATTCCCGCAAACCCGGTCTACACCATCACGGTCAACTCCAACGGCGCCGCCGCACTCGACGGTGAAGAGGTCACCAAACCCGGCCTGGACCCCAACGAGGCCCGCGTCGCCGCCCTCGCTGAGGTCCGCATCAAAGCTGCATTCCACGGCCGCCCCGTCCGCGTCCTGGCCAAGGAGGCCGACGGGGCCACCTGGCCACTGATCGTGGCGGTAGACGGCACCGTGACGACCCTCTCCCACCCACACCCCACACCACCACCCGCCCAACCCCCGACCCCAGCACAACCGCCGCCGGCAGCCCCCACCCCGCAACCTGCGGGCGAGTGGGCCGCCCCGCTCCCACCGCAGTACGCATCCGCGTGGATTGCCGTCACAACCCACGCGCGAGCCGGCCGTTTCGTTGACGCCATAATCACCGCGGATCAACTCGAAAACGCCCTCGCGGGCACCCTCGGCCCCCTCGCGCCCGCCACCATCAACGTCATGACCGCCCGAGCCTGGCTCACCCTGCGCCAAACGAAATCGGGCGACTGGGCCGAGACAACGGACCTCCTCGTACAGACGGCGCAACGCCGCCGCGAAGCCAAGGCCCCCGAAGACGACACCGAGCACACCATCCGCAACGCACATGCCGCGTGGATTCGCCTCATCCGCGAAGACCCCGAGTACGCCCGCGAGTTGGCCGAGCCGGTGCTCCTCCTCCTCGGGGACCGCCAGGAACACGCCCGCCGCGCACAGGCGGTGATCCAGCTCCTCGAACAGGGTGCAAGGGCGTCGTAGGACGTTGCTGGAACCGTGCATGCGCGAGATCCCTCTCCCAACCCGCAGGGAGAGGGATCTCGCGCTGTGTTCGTGAGTCTCGCGTTATGCATCTCTGTCAGGGCTCCTTGACAGTTCGCCGCCGGCAGGGGGCCCTCACAATAGACTTTATCCGCAGGCACTTTGATGCACTGAAACACAGTCGGAACTCTGCTGGGGCTTTGCTGTCCCCAGCTTGAGGGGAGTCCCGCTTTCCGCCAACGCTACATGGTGCATCACTTGACGCACGCGGTACATTGGAACGACCCCCACCCCCTTCCCAGTCAGCTTGCTTCTGTTGCAGGCGCCTTGACTACCCGTAAGGTGCAGCTTTGAACGACTGCGTGCGCAGCGGACCCGCTTGGGAGCGCAAGGCACTCCCTAATCAGGGCGCGCAGCGCCCGCCCTGTCAGCCGCACAGCGGCTGACCTCCTCCAATGCCACTAGAGCGCAGCGGAAGTGACTGTCTGGCGCAGCCAGGCAGCGAGCGCAGCGAGGATGTGATCCGCGCAGCGGATCACTGCCCCCCGCGAAGCGGGGGGCTTAGCAGACAGCGTGAAACGCTGTCAAGGGATCGGCGAAGCCGATCCCAGGCATAGGCCGCTACGCGGCCTATGTACC